>NZ_JBATWT010000008.1:0-234144 GCF_049672845.1 Moheibacter sp. | reverse complement strand
GGATAGCAGCGAAAACCCGCAGGAGCGATAGAGAAGAGGAGTTGCAGGATTACTGAGATTTTCCTTTTAGAAAGGAAAAAACGAAAGTAACCAGCGTAGCTGTGCCTGGTCCCGTTGCGCTAAAATCTGAATTGAATTCTTAAATCCTTAATCCCAACGGGAAGCGCCTGAAATAAATTGTACCTAAGGAAAGGATGATTAAATTGAATTATAATTTATATTTGTACCACTCAAATAAAATCTAAATGAAAAAAATATTATTGGCCGTTGCGGTATCTATGACAATCTTTTCCTGCAAGCAGGAAGTGAAAGAAGAAGTTAAAACTGAAACTATGGAAGTTGCCGATGCATCTGGTTATGAGTCATTTGGTGCTGATATCTCAGCTGAAGGTGCATTAACTGCAGAAGAAATGATGCAGAAATATGAAACAATGGCGGTGGGTGACTCGCTTGAAATTGCTTTTAAAGGTACAGTTAATTCAGTTTGTCAGGCGAAAGGTTGCTGGATGAAACTGGATTTGGGAAAACCGGAAGCCGAATCTTTTGTACGTTTCAAAGATTATGAATTCTTTGTTCCTATGGATTCTGAAGGAGCCGAAGCGATAATCAAAGGAATTGCAAAAAAAGAAGAAACTTCAGTGGAAGAACTGAAGCATTATGCAAAGGATGCCGGAAAATCTGAAGAAGAAATTGCTAAGATTACAGAACCAAAAGTAGAATACACTTTCCTTGCTGATGGTGTTCTTTTGAAGAAAAAAGGTTAATGCGTTTAAAAACAAAATTTTACATACTGTCGGGTTTTGTATTTCTGAGTTGTTTTCAAAAGGATGACAAGAAATACGAGGCCGACAGTTCTTTCAGTCAGGTTTATGAAATGTCAGAAATGGCGTTGCTTATGGAGGAGATGTATAGTTCTCTGGAAAAAATAAGACCATTGATTGAAGAACAAAAATCTTTAGAGGAATTTCCTTCCGATTTCAACAAAATTCATACGGCTGAGATGACGCCAAGTTTTGAACGTACCGATGAATTCAAACGACTGGCCGACTTATATCTTCAAAACCTGAATCAACTTTACAATGCGGAAACCAAAAATCCTAACCGCATCGAATATTTTAACAATACCGTAAAAAGCTGTATCACTTGTCATCGTTCAGATGCCGGCTGTATTGGTCCGGTTTCAAGAATAGATAAATTAATGATTGAATCAGAGAGAAATTAAAATTCCAGTTTTTCTAAGACGATTTTGATATTTTCATAGGTGTTTTTCAAGACTTCAGGTAGTTCATCTATTCTTTTCCATTCGGCAATTCCGATTCCCTCTTCTGTTTGCGGAACTAATGTTTGATTTCCATCATAAAACATTTCATACCAATAAGTAGCTTTCAATTTCATATTTTCCTGAAAATAAATATGGTATGTAATTGTAATAAAGCTATTTAGGTTTAAATTATTGATTCCGCATTCCTCTTGCACTTCCCGTACGGCAGCGATTTCAGTTGTTTCTCCCTCTTCAACTTTTCCTTTTGGTAAATCCCATTTATCAAGACGATGAATGAAAAGAATTTCATTTTTTTTATTTTTCACAACGCCACCGGCTGCTTCCAGATAATGGAAATAGGATTTGAACTGCGACCAAAGCTTCTCCAGGTTGTGATGATAAATATTAATTTCATTGACAGAACTGTTGCGCAGTACGGCCAAAGCTTCAGCAAACTGGCTGTCTGTGTTAAATTGTAGAGATTTTGAAGTTAAAACTGGTTTATCCGTTAGGGTCAGAGCTTTTTCATTATAAAAAACTTTGTACATTTGGAACGTTTGCTAACAAATATAATCAAAATTCAACGGAAATGAATGTAAATACAGATAAAACCCGATTCTCCAAAAACCAACAGGAAGCTTTTGAATTTCTATCCAATATGGAAAATTATCGGCAACTAATGCCCGATGATACCAAGTCATTTGAAATGCACGAATCCGGAAAAGGTTTTGCCGTGCAGATTGGAAATCTCCCGAAAGTCGGAATGAAATTAAAGGAAGCAACAGCGCCTTCTCAGCTTGTTTTTGAATCGCCTTCGCCTAACTTTGAATATTATTTAACGATTGATATTGAGCCTGTTGATGATTCAAATTCCGATGTGAGTTTAAATTTCGAAGGAAAATTCAATATGATGATCGAAATGATGGCCAAAGGTCCGCTGACCAATTTTATCAATACGATTTCTACGAAACTAGGTCAGGTTTAAGATTTATTATTTTAAATCCTTGTAATATTTTCTTTTCAAAACGAAATACTGAAAAGGAATTAATTTTTTGGTATAATAATTTTTTATACCCGGTTTTCGGTTTGTGCGGTAATGAAACAATCGTTTATAAAAACCAAAGTGTGAATCTATAACTGCCCAAAAATGAGGAAATCCTTCATAAAAAAGAAATACGATTCCTGTAATTCCGTCCAAACTCAAGCGCAGAAAAACAAAAGGAAAAGCTTTCCAGGCAGGAAGATTTTTAACCAACATCCATAGGCTGTTTCGGAAATTGAGATAGGTTTTTTTCGGATTGGAATTTTTCAGAGTTCCGCCACCGAGATGGTAAACTTTTGATTCGCCACAATAAAATACTTTTCGTCCGGAATTATTGATTCGCCAGCACAAATCTATTTCTTCCATGTGCGCAAAAAAGCCTTCGTCAAATCCACCGGAATTCATAAAATCTTCGGTTCGAATAAAGAAACAAGCGCCACTTGCCCAGAAAGTTTGAATCGTATCATCAAACTGTCCTTTGTCTTCTTCCAAATCCCAGAAAACACGACCACGACAATAAGGATAGCCAAAATTATCAATGAAACCACCACCGGCTCCGGCATATTCAAATTGTGTCGGATTTTTATAATCCAGAATTTTGGGTTGGGCGACTGCAATTTCAGAATTGGATTCAAACAATTTTTCAATCGGTTCCAACCAGTTTTCAGAAACCATCACATCGGAGTTGAGCAAACAGAAAATATCGGGTTTTGAATAAGAGGAAAGGATTTTTTTAATTCCTTCGTTATAGCCTTTTGCATATCCGAAATTATCTTCGTTTCGGATGATTTTTATCTGAGGATAATTGGATTTTAAGAACTCTTCAGAATCATCATCGGAATTATTGTCGATGACATAAATATCGGCCGATTGGGAGAATTCTACTACGGAAGGAATGAATTCTTCCAGCAATTTCTTTCCGTTCCAATTCAATATGACAACAGCGGTTTTCAATAGTCGGTTCCTTTTTTATATTTCCAGCGTTTATGACTCCAAAGCCAGTTATCGGGATTTTCATGAATGGTTTCTTCCAGATTTTTGAAGAATTTGTGGACGATTTCCATGGGTTCGTAATTCTCCCCATCCGGCAAAATTCTTTCAAATGTCGTATGGTAATGTCCTTGTTTGACTTTGACCATTTTACAAAAAATAACGGCCATTTCTTTTTTTATGGCAATCTTGTCAAATCCGACAAAAACCGGCGTATTTTGATTTAAAAATTCCAAATCATAATGAATGGCCGATTTTTTTGGACTTTGATCTGCCACAAAAAGATAGGCATGTTCGCCATTGTTGGGCGTATTCATCATATATCTCGGAATCTTTTTCATGTCAAGCGGAATGGTTCCAAATTTCCCACGAATTTCATTGATCCGGTCATTCCAGAAATTATTTTTTACTTTATGATAAACGGCAACGGTCTTTTCGGTTAGAAGATTAGGTGCCAAACCTACAAACCATTCCCAATTGAAAACATGTCCGGCCATGAGGATGACATCTTTTTGAGCTACTTCACAGTCTCTAAAAATCTCCAAATTGGAATAGGTATGTCTTCTGTCCAATTCTTCCTGAGAAATGGAAAAACTTTTCAGCGTTTCTACCAAATAGTCGGCGAAGTTTTTATAGAATTTTTTCTGAATGGATTTAATTTCAGATTCAGATTTTTCAGGAAACGAATTTTTTAAATTGGTGGAAATGACCTTTCGGCGATAGCCGATCAGATAATGAAGCAAAACATAAATCAACCAAGAAATACCGTATAAAATCCGCAAGGGCAATAAGGAAAAGGCATACAGTAATCCGTAAAATACTCGGTTCATTTTCTAATTCGTTTAGTCGGCAAATTTAAGACAATCCTGCCAAATCTTTTCATTTGGTGGTGGTGCAATGATGTTGATTTCTTCTTTTTTAACCGGATGGATGAAACTGATTTTTCGGGCATGAAGCGAAATGCTTCCGTCCGGATTGGAACGTTTGGCTCCATATTTCAAATCGCCTTTTATCGCATGCCCCATGAAACTCAATTGCGAACGGATTTGATGGGAGCGGCCGGTAAATAAATCAACTTCCAATAAAGAATAATTATCCAGATTTCCTAAAAATTTGTATTCGAGTATCGCCAATTTCGCCTCCTGTGTAGGTTTTGTATAAACCGTAACTTTATTGTTCTTCGGATTTTTTTTCAGATAATGCTCCAAACGTCCCGATTGACTTTCCGGTTTTCCTTCTACGATTGCCCAATAAGCTTTTTTTACTTCACGTGTTTTGAATAAATCATTCATTCGAGACAGGGCTTTGCTTGTTTTGGCAAAAACCAGAATTCCACTTGTGGGTCGATCGAGCCGATGAATTAGTCCCAAAAACACATTTCCGAGTTTTTGGTCACGGATTTTAATAAATTCTTTCAGAGATTCAATCAATGAAATATCGCCTGTGTTGTCACCTTGCGACAGTTCGCCCGGTTTTTTGTTGATAATCAGCAAATGATTGTCTTCGAAAAGAATTTCCTTTTCAACTCTTTCCACTCGTAAAGAATCGAAAGAAGAAGGGTTGAGATGTTTATTTGAATTGATTTTATTTTTCATTCACAATTAATTCCCCTCCTTTGGAGGGGTTAGGGGAGGCTTAATATTGTTCATTTTCATTCGGGAAATCCACAGACTTAACATCTTTCACATAATTCTGGACAGCAGAAGTAATTTCATCGTAAAGATTCAGGTAACGACGAAGGAATTTCGGGCTGAATTCGTGGGTCATTCCGAGCATATCGTGCACTACTAAAACTTGCCCGTCGCAGTGTGGTCCGGCACCGATTCCAATCGTTGGAATGTTGATGCTTTCGGTAACTTTTTTGGCCAATGCAGCAGGGATTTTTTCCATTACTACCGAGAAAGCACCTGCTTCTTCCAGGAATTTTGCGTCTTCGATAAGCTTTTCGGCTTCCGCTTCTTCTTTTGCCCTGACTTTATAAGTTCCGAATTGGTAAATCGATTGGGGCGTTAAACCCAAATGTCCCATCACTGGGATCCCTGCTTTTACAATTCGTTTGACTGATTTTTCAATTTCAATTCCGCCTTCCAATTTTACGGCGTGCGCACCGGATTCTTTCATAATCCGAATGGCAGAGTCCAAAGCGCGTTGCGGATCGGATTGATAGCAACCAAAAGGCAAATCGACCACAACCAAGGCTTTTGAAACACCACGTACAACAGATTGCGCATGGTAAATCATTTGATCCAGCGTGATGGGAAGCGTAGTTTCATGTCCGGCCATCACATTGGAAGCAGAGTCACCTACTAAAATCGCATCAACACCACCTGCATCCACCATTTGAGCAATGGTGAAATCATAGGAGGTAAGCATAGAGATTTTCTCCTTACCTTTCATGTTTCGGATGGTTTCAGTAGTAATTCTTTTTATTTCTTTGTTAATGGACATATAACTCTAATTTTCCGCTAAGATAGGGTTAATTGGTTGTAATTGCTTATTTTTGCGATGCCAAAATTTAACGTATGAAAGTAGCAGTTGTCGGCACAGGATATGTAGGTTTGTCAAACGCAATCCTTCTGGCTCAGCACAATGAAGTCATAGCTTTGGATGTTATTAAAGAAAAAGTTGACTTATTAAATCAAAAGAAATCACCCATTGAAGACGCAGAGATTTCTGATTTTCTTGAGAATAAGGAATTGAACTTTAAAGCCACTTTGGATAAAAAAGAAGCTTACGAAAATGCCGAATTTATAATTGTTGCAACGCCTACCGATTACGATCCAAAAACAAATTATTTCGATACAAGCAGTGTTGAAACAGTCATTCATGACGTGATGCAAATCAATCCCAAGGCGGTGGTAATTGTAAAATCAACGGTTCCGGTCGGGTTTACCGAAGAATTAAAAAACAGATTAGACTTTCAGAATATCATTTTTTCTCCCGAATTTTTAAGAGAAGGAAAAGCTTTGTACGATAATTTATATCCATCACGAATTATCATCGGTGAGAAATCAGAAAGAGCTGAAAAATTTGCGGAATTGCTGATGGAAGGAGCAGTGAAAAAGGATATCAATACTTTGTTTACCAATCCTACGGAAGCTGAAGCGATAAAATTATTTTCCAATACTTATTTAGCGATGCGCGTGGCTTATTTCAATGAATTGGACAGCTATGCGCAAATTTACAACCTTGACAGCCGACAAATCATCGAAGGCGTGGGCTTGGATCCGAGAATTGGAAATCATTACAATAATCCATCGTTTGGATACGGCGGCTATTGTTTACCAAAAGACACCAAGCAATTGCTGGCGAATTATGATTCGGTTCCCAATAATTTGATTCGTGCTGTCGTAGATGCCAATCGTACTCGTAAGGATTTTATTGCTGATTCGATTTTGGAATTGAAACCTCAAAAAGTAGGAGTTTATCGTTTGGTTATGAAATCCGGTTCCGATAATTTCCGGGCTTCGGCCATTCAGGGCGTGATGAAGAGAATCAAAGCAAAAGGAATAGAAGTGGTGGTTTATGAGCCTGTTTTGGAGGAAGATTTATTTTTTGGTTCCAAGGTAGAACGTGATTTGGATAAATTTAAACAAGAATCGGATGTGATCATCACCAATCGATTTACAGAAGAATTGTCGGATGTGAAAGAGAAAGTTTACACACGCGATTTATTTGGTAAAGACTAAGAGAAAATTATGAAAACGATTTTGATTACCGGCGGTGCCGGATTTATTGGTTCGCACGTTGTCAGACAATTTGTGAAAAATTATCCCAACTATAAAATCATCAATCTCGATGCTTTGACCTATGCCGGAAATCTTGAAAATTTGAAAGATATCGAAAATGAACCTAATTATGTTTTCATCAAAGCCGATATTACAGACGAAGAACGAATGGACGAAATTTTTCAGGAATATCAGCCGGACGGCGTAATTCATCTGGCGGCTGAATCCCATGTGGACAGATCGATCAGTTCGCCGTTGGAATTCGTGAAAACCAATGTTTTAGGAGCGGTGAATTTGTTGAATGCCGCCAAAAAACTGTGGAATGGAAACTGGGAAGGAAAGCGCTTTCACCATGTTTCGACCGATGAAGTTTACGGGGCTTTGGGAGATACCGGATTTTTTACCGAAGAAACCAGTTACGATCCACATTCGCCTTATTCGGCTTCCAAAGCGAGTTCCGATCATTTTGTAAGAGCTTATTCTGATACTTATGGAATGCCGATTGTGGTAACGAATTGTTCAAATAATTACGGCCCTCATCATTTTCCGGAAAAATTAATTCCGCTTTGTATTCATAATATTCTAAACAATAAACCTTTACCGATTTACGGTGATGGAAAATACACGCGGGATTGGTTGTATGTAATTGATCACGCCATTGCGATTGATTTGGTTTTTCACCAAGCGGAAAATGGAGAAACATACAACATTGGCGGTTTCAACGAATGGCAGAACATCGATTTGGTAAAGGAACTTTGTCGTCAGATGGATGAAAAACTTGGTCGTGAAAAAGGCGAAAGTGAGAAATTAATTACTTTCGTAAAAGACCGTCCGGGACATGATTTGCGTTATGCAATTGATGCGACGAAGATCAACAAAGAATTAGGCTGGAAGCCAACTGTGACTTTTGAAGAAGGTTTGAGCCTAACGATTGACTGGTTTTTGTCCAATCAGGAATGGCTGGATCATGTGACGAGTGGCGATTATCAGAAGTACTATGACAAACAGTATAATTGAGTGACTGAGTGGTTGAGTGGTTGAGTGACTGAGTGGTTGAGTGGTTGAGTGGTTGAGTAGTTGAATGGTTGAGTAGTTGAATGGTTGAACAATTAAATAATTGAGAGATGAGTTTAATAAAATATCATAAAGATTTAATAGTTTACCAAAAAGCATTTGATTCAGCAATGCAAATCTATGCTTTGAGTAAATCATTTCCCGTTGAAGAAAAATATTCATTAACGGATCAAATCCGGCGTTCTTCCAGATCAGTATGTGGAAATATTTCCGAAGCTTGAAGAAAAAGAAGATATGAAAAATTATTTATCAATAAATTAATTGATTCAGAAGGAGAAGCCGCCGAGACACCAAATTGGCTGGATTTTTCTTTAGCTTGCAGTTATATTGATAAAGAAATATATAACGAATTGTATATGAAATACGATGAAATATTGGCTATTTTAGTAAAAATGTCGAAAGATTCAGGAAAATGGACATTCAGCAATACTCAATAACTCATCACTCAAATACTTAAACACTTATAAATGAAAGGAATAATATTAGCCGGTGGCTCCGGGACGAGACTTTATCCGCTTACGATTTCTGTGAGTAAACAGCTGATGCCGATTTATGATAAACCCATGATTTATTATCCGCTTTCCACTTTGATGCTGGCAGGAATTCGTGATATTTTGATCATTACAACACCACAGGATTCCGATTCTTTTCAAAAACTTTTGGGTGACGGTTCGCAAATCGGATGTAAAATCGAATATAAAATTCAGCCAAGTCCCGATGGTTTGGCGCAGGCATTTATCATTGGCGAAGAATTTATAGGAGAGGATTCCGTTGCTTTGGTTTTGGGCGATAATATCTTTTACGGAACCGGATTGAAGGATTTACTTCAAAGCAAAATCCAAGTGAAAGGCGGTTGTGTTTTTGCCTATCAGGTTTCTGATCCTGAGCGATATGGTGTGGTTGAGTTCGACAAGAACTTTAAGGCTTTATCAATTGAAGAGAAACCATTGAAACCGAAATCCAATTACGCTGTTCCCGGTTTGTATTTCTATGATAACCGCGTGGTTGAGTTAGCCAAAAATCTGAAACCTTCTGACCGTGGCGAATTAGAAATTACCGATATCAACAAGATTTATTTGGAATTGGGTGAATTGGAAGTTGGAATTATGGGGCGTGGAACTGCCTGGCTTGACACCGGAACTTTTGATTCACTTCACGAAGCAAGTGAATTTGTGAAAATCATTGAAAAACGACAAGGATTTAAAGTAAGCTGTATTGAAGAAATCGCTTATCGACTTGGATTTATAGACCAAGATCAATTACTGAAATCGGCTGAGAAGTATGGAAAAAGCGGGTATGGGGAATATCTGAGAAGTTTGATTATAGATTGATGAAAATTTTTGATTTTTCTACATTAAAATTTTATTACCATCATTTAGGATACAAACTGATTGTTCAAATGCTGTTAAGTGTTTCTATCAGTGTACTGGATAGTTTGGGTTTGTCTATGTTTTTTCCAATTTTGGAGATTGTAAGTAATGATGGAAAATCAGGTATCGAAGGGAGTTCTAGTATTTATCAATATTTGGAAGCTTTTTTTAATTTCATTCATTTGGAGATTAATCTCACAAATGTATTGGTATTATTGTCTATATTTTTCATTCTCAAAGGCGCAGCACAATATATTTATATAATTTATTTTACCAATGTAAGACAAGGATTCATCAGAAATTTGAGGATTAAATTAATAAATCAGATTAATGATTATTCCTATGAAAAATTTGTTTCATCAGATGTAGGGAGAGTTCAAAACTCACTCACTGGTGAAATTGACAGAATAGCCAATTCATATATGAACTATTTCAGTATGTTGCAAAATTTAATTTTTGTGGTTATTTATATGATTTGTGTTTTTGTGATTGATTTGAAATTCGCATTGTTGGTTGTGGTGGGTGGCTTAGCAACCAATCTTTTATTCAGCAGGATTTTTAAATATACAAAAAGGGAAGCAAATGCACTTACCAAAAAAAACCATTCATTTCAGGGGTTTGTTTTACAATATATTGGGAATTATAAATATTTAAAAGCAACTGGACGAATCATTGATTATTCTAAAATTCTTATTCAAAATGTATATGGAGTTGAAAAAAACGGAAGAAAAATAGGGCAGCTAGGAGGGATTGTTACGGCCTTGAGGGAACCTTCGCTGATTATACTAGTCAGCATCATAATTGTGATTCAGATTTCGGTAATAGGTGGTTCTATTTCCACAATTCTTTTAAGTCTTGTTTTTTTCTACCGTGCGTTTGGTTATCTGATGGTAATGCAAAATGCTTATAATAACTACCTAGCGAGCCATGGTTCTCTCAATAATATTTTCAGTTTACTTGATGAATTGAACACAGGAAAAGAAGAATTTTATAATGAATTAGATTTTCAAAGTTTTAAGGATAAAATTGAATTAAAGAATATCGCTTTTTCATATTCGCCGGAGTCAAAAGTTCTAGATGACATTAGTCTGACTATTCTGTCAAAAGAAAGTGTGGCATTGGTAGGAGAAAGTGGAAGCGGTAAAACAACGCTCGCCAACGTTATAGCGGGTATGTTTAGACCAAGTTCGGGAGAACTATTAGTTGATGGTCAAAATATTGAGAACCTAAAGATTAAGGAATACCGCGAAAAAATCGGATATATCACTCAAGAATCGGTGATTTTTAACGATACTATTTTTAATAATATTACTTTCTGGAGTGAAAAAACACCGGAAAATTTTCAAAAATTTCAAAGTGCTCTGGAAGCTGCTTCAATCGCAGGTTTCGTGAATGAATTATCAGAAAAGGAAGATACCAAGTTGGGTAATAACGGAATAAATTTGAGCGGAGGACAACGACAGAGGATTTCAATAGCCAGAGAAATATATAAAAATGCAGAAATATTAATTCTGGACGAAGCTACTTCTGCACTGGACTCTGAAACAGAAAAAGAAGTTCAGGCTAATATTGACATTATCAGAGGGAAAACGACTTTGATTGTAATTGCACACAGACTTTCAACCATAAAGAATATTGATAAAATAATTTTGATGAAAAAGGGAAAGATTATTGAATCGGGTTCTTTTGAAGAGCTTATGGAGAAATCACCTGTATTCAGAAATATGGTTAAACTCCAGGAAATTAGTCAATAAAAATACGGATCTAATTACTTTTTCACCTTAATCGTACATCCAATTGCCACGGTAGTTTCTGTTTCAATCGGATTTCCCGCTAATAGAGAATCTACCGCATCTTGCACATAGTGAACATCCGCGTCATCTGCGTCTTCATAATTATTGTCAATCGTCCCGATGTATTTCACAATGTTTTTACCTTCTTCCTTGTTCAGTAAAAATACATGAGGCGTTTTAGTTGCGCCGTATTGCGGATAAATTGCTTGACCTTCGTCCAATAGATAGGGGAAAGTAAAGCCCTTTTCTAAAGCGCGTTTTTTCATGGCTTCCATACTGTCTTCCGGTTGAACTTCAGGGTCATTTGGATTGATGGCAATTACCGGATAACCCAGCGGTTTGTATTTTTTGTCCAATGCAATGATCCGATCTTCGTAAGCAATCGCATACGGACAATGATTGCACGTGAAAATCACGATAAATCCATTGGCATCTTTGTAATCAGCAAGCGAAACCATTTTTCCGTCGATATTTTCCAGTTTGAAATCAGTTGCTTGATCACCAATTTTATATCCGTTTAGATTTAAGTTTTCTGCGGCTGTAGACTCTATAACGTCTGTTAGCGCAACTTCCAAAGTACCATTTTCTGTATTGTTTTGGCATGCCGTCGTCCAGAGTGCCATACCCAATAAAAAGACCAAGTTTTTCATATTTAAAGATTATCGATTATTAAATCTTCCAATTCATATTGGGTCATTTGAAGTTCTTTGAAAAAAACTTTTTTTCCATTTTTATAAAATACTGTAGCCGGAATAGCTCCGCTCCAAGTCGAATCTGTAGCGGGAATCCACTCGTTCATCCTTTTGTTGTCATCCAAAAGGTAAACATCCACATTCATATTATTTTTTTCGATGAATTTTTTGACTTTGGTGTCCAATTGCTTTTTGCTGTCCATGGAAACCAAAATCATTTTAAAATCAGGATTATCTTTGTATTCTTCGTTTACCGTCATAAAAGCTGGGAGCTCTTCTATACAGGGTTTGCACCAAGTTGCCCAAAAATTCACCACATAAAGTTTACCGTCTTCTTTTTGAATCACCGATTTCAATTCTTCGTAATTCACAACTTTTAAAACGGGTTGGGATTCTTGGCCGTTACAACTCAAAAGAATTCCCGTCAGTATTACCAGAAATAAATTTTTCATAGTCCGAACATTATCAAAAATCGTACTACATAATTTGGATCAATAAAATTTAACTTAAATCTTTATAATCCTAACTCAAAACGCTTAACACCCAACACCCAACACAAATCACCAATATTCATCAATCATATAAACGATTTGCGCCATGGCAACAGCGCCCAGCAGAAGTTCTCTTTTGTTGACTTTTTCAAAAGTATCTTCCGGAGTATGGTGTATATCAAAATACCGTTGAGAATCGGGAGAAAGTCCTGCCAAAGGCGTTTGAATCTCAACTTTCAGCGGATTGATGTCCACACCGCCGTATCGTCCCGAAAAATCATAAATTCCATAAGGCAGGAAAAGCGGTGCCCATTTCTCCACTTCTTTAATCTTAGATTCGGTCATATCCAATGAAATTCCTCTTGGCGTAAATCCGCCGGCATCACTTTCGATGGCAAACACATGGGGTTCATTTTCCAGTTTTGCAGTTTCGGCATATTTCAGACCGCCACGGGTTCCGTTTTCTTCGTTTGCAAAACAAACAATCCTTATGGTATGATTATTTTGAATTCCTAATTTTTTGAAAGCTCTTAAAACTTCGATACTTTGAACAATTCCGGCTCCATCATCATGCGCACCTTCGCCCACATCCCAGGAATCCAGGTGAGCACCCACCACAATGACTTTTCCGTCTTTTTTACCTGGAATTTCGCCAATGATGTTATGGTTTAATTTTTCGGCTTTCATTCCGCAATTAGAATTTAATTTCATCCAAACTTTTTCCGACTTTAAAGTTTTGGAAAGTTCATCAGCCGAAACATTTCCGATTGCTACCGCAGGAATTTTGGCGAAATTCTCATCATACCGCATTACCCCGGTATGCGGAACATCGCCCACTGAAGTCGATAAGGAACGGATAATTACAAATTTACCGCCCTTTTCAGCTACTTTCGAAGCGGTAATTACTCGGTATTTCGACGCATCGCTATAACCTTCAAAAGTCTGAACAAAATCTTCTCTGAATTTATAATTGAAAAATACTGCTTTGTCTTTTACCTTTTCTGCCGGAAGTTTTTCGAACTCCTCAAGCGAACCTACCATCAAAACTTCTGCTTCCAAATCTTTTCCGTTGGTTCCTTCTGAATTCCCCAACGACAGAAATTCCAAATTTTTCCATTTTCCGTTGTCGGTCTTCATTTTTAAACTTTCTTCTCCACGTACCCAAACCGGAACCATTACTTCCTGCAGCCAGACTTTTTCCGCACCGGCTTCTCTCAGTTTCTTTTCGGCCCAAATCGTGGCCTTATCATAATTTTCAGAGCCGCTTAGCCGATGGCCGATATCTTTGGTAAGTTCACGCAAATTATCATAAGCAATACCGTTCAGGAGTATTTCATCTGAAAGTTTTTTGAACTGAATGGAATCTGCTTGATACTGTGAAAATGCAAAACCGCTTATTAATAATAGGAAAAATAATTTTTTCATTCTGTGTTAATTTTAAAGAAAAACCGCTTCTAATTTAATAAATTAAGAAACGGTTTAAAATATTATGAAAAATTAAATTCTTAAGAATTCATAATTTCTTCAATTTCCTCTACCGTAATGGGAATGTTTTTCATTAAATTCTTGGGTGTTCCTGAAGCTTGGATTACATAATCATCTTCAATTCTAACGCCTAAATTCTCATCCGGAATATAAAATCCGGGTTCATTTGTGAAAACCATTCCTTCTACAAAATCATCGGAGAGGATTCCATAATCATGCGTGTCCAGTCCCATGTGATGGGAAGTTCCGTGCATCATATATTTTTTGTATGCCGGCCAGTCCGGATTTTCATTTTGAACGTCGGCTTTGTCAATCAATCCCAAATCGAGCAGGGCAGAAGTGTAAACTTTTCCCATTTCTTTGTGGTAATCGTACCAATTATTCCCCGCAACCAAAAGTTTTTCCGCTTCATTTTTACAATTCAAAACGGCATTGTAAATTTCTTTCTGTCGATCAGAGAATCTTCCGTTGACCGGAATTGTACGTGTCATATCGGAAGCATAATTGGCATATTCCGCACCTACATCCAACAATAAAATATCGCCATCTTTACATTGCTGATTGTTTTGGATATAGTGAAGTACATTGGAATTGTAGCCACTCCCGATGATAGGTGTGTAAGCAAATCCTTTGGAACGGTTTCTCAAAAACTCATGAACAAATTCAGCTTCGATTTCGTATTCCCAAACGCCCGGTTTTACAAATGCCAGAATTCTTCGGAAACCTTTCTCCGTAATGTCACAAGCTTTCTGAATCAAATCAATTTCTTCTTGTTCTTTGATGGAACGAAGTCTTTGCAAAATGGGATTACTTCGCAAATAAGTATGTCCCGGAAAATCATTTTTCATTTTTTTGATGAAACGATCCTCACGGGTTTCCACTTCAATTGTTGCCCGATAATGTTCGTTCGTATTCACATAAACATTCTCGGCTTCATTCATCAACTGCCGGAAAACTTTTTGAAAATCCTGTAACCAATAAACGGTTTTAATCCCGGAAACATCAAAGGCTTGTGCTTTGCTCAACTTTTCACCTTCCCAAACTGCTATGTGCTCATTGGTTTCTCTTAAAAAAAGAATTTCACGGTGTTTTTCTTCGTAAGCATCCGGAAAAATAACCAAAATACTTTCTTCCTGGTCCACACCGCTCAAATAAAAAATATCACGATGTTGCGCAAAAGGAAGCGTACTGTCGGCACTTACCGGATAAATATCGTTGGAATTAAATACTGCTAATGATTTTGGCAGAAGTGCTTTTGAAAATTTAGCTCTGTTCTTTACAAATAACTCAGAAGGAATCTGTTCATATTTTGTGGTCATAATTCTAATTTAATGCTAACAAATGTAAGAAAGAATGACTGAACGAAGTAAGGTTTATATAAAAAAGTAACTCCTCAATCTTACGAATGAGGAGCTAACCTTAACCAACCTAAACCTATGAAAAAGCTATTAAGCTTTCATCTGACAAAGATAAAAATTATTTTTGGATTAAAAAAATATTTATTTTAATTAGTCAACATTACTTTAAAAGACTGAGTAGTGTAGACTATTTACATTTTCTCCGGCGAATCAATTCCCAATAATTCCAAAGAATTGGAAACTGCATAGGAAACCCATTGGCATAGCCACAAACGATAGTTTTTTAGATTTTCTTCTTCTGCTTTTAAAACCGAATGATTCTGATAAAACGAATTGAATAATTTCACTAAATCATAAACATAATTCGCAATCAAAGCCGGACTTAATTCTTCAGCCGCCTTTTGAATTGCTTCTTCGAAATTGTACAAATGACGAATGATTTCGGTTTCAGCCTCATTGATTTCAATCGAATTCAAATCAAATTCAGTCGGACTTTCTTTTCGTAAAATGGATTGAATCCGTGCATAAGTGTATTGAATAAAAGGTCCGGTATTTCCGTTAAAATCCACACTTTCTTTGGGGTCAAATAAAATTCCTTTTTTCGGATCGACTTTTAAAATGTAATATTTCAAAGCGCCCATCCCGATGATTTCGTACAATCTGTTTTTTTCTTCTTCCGAATAACCGTCCAGTTTGCCTAATTCAGACGAAATCTCTTTTGCAGTCTGGAACATGTCTTCCATCAATTCGTCTGCATCTACAACGGTTCCTTCGCGGGATTTCATTTTTCCGTCCGGTAAATTGACCATGCCATAAGAAAGATGTTCCAATGAATCGGCCCATTTGTAGCCTAATTTCTTCAGAATTAAAAACAATACTTTAAAGTGATAATCTTGCTCATTTCCAACCACATAAATCAGTTTGTCAATGTCAAAAGTTTCAAATCTTTCCACTGCCGTTCCCAAATCCTGCGTCATATAAACCGAAGTTCCGTCGGAACGTAAAACCAGTTTTTCATCCAATCCTTCAGCAGTCAAATCAATCCAAACCGAACCGTCTTCTTTCTGATAAAAAACACCGGAATCCAATCCTTTTTGAATCAAATCTTTACCTAACAAATAAGTATTGCTTTCGTACTGATAATGGTCAAAATCGACGCCCAACCTTTTGTAAGTTTCACCAAATCCTTCATAAACCCAACCGTTCATTTTCGCCCAAAGATTTCGGATTTCTTCTTCTCCGGCTTCCCATTTTATCAGCATTTCCTGTGCTTCTTTGAAAAGCGATGCATTCTTTTTGGCTTCGTCTTCACTTTGACCTTGAGAAATTAAATCTTTGATTTCTTCGCGATAATGTTTGTCGAATTCCACATAATATTTCCCTACCAAATGATCGCCTTTCATTCCTGAACTTTCAGGTGTTTCGCCGTTCCCGAATTTCTCCCAGGCAATCATAGATTTACAAATATGAATTCCACGGTCGTTGATGATTTGGATTTTCTGAACCTTATGTCCCGCTGCTTTGAAAATATTCGCAACCGAATAACCCAAAAGATTGTTTCGGATATGTCCCAAATGAATTGGTTTATTGGTGTTAGGTGAAGAATATTCCACCATTACCGATTTCGCTTCGGGATGATTTTCTGTAAAGCCAAATTTCGTTTTTGAAGCATTTTCAACCAGATTACTCAACCAGAATTCACTTGGAAAACTTAAATTCAAAAAACCTTTTACGACATTAAATCCCGAAATCAGATTTTTGGAAAGCAAAGCATTTCCGATTTCATTTCCCAGTGCTTCCGGATTTTTTTTCAGCTCTTTGATTAATGGGAAAGTAACCAAAGTATATTGACCTTCAAATTCTTTGCGGGTATTTTGAATCTCAAGGCGCTCCGGACTATAATTATAAAGTTCATTTATAGTTTGGGAGAGGATTTCAGTTGTTTTTTGCTTAAGATTCATTATTGAAATGTTGAATGTTATATGAATGGTTCGACAAACTCACTAAGACGACTTGTGATCACCCTGAGCCTGTCGAAGGGTAATTAATTATTTGCGATGGTGGTGAAAACGTTTTGAACGTCATCATCTTCTTCTATTTTTTCCAGCAATTTGTCCAAATCGGCTTGTTGTTCTTCGGTTAACTCTTTGGTTACTTGCGGAATTCGGTCAAATCCACTTGAAATGATTTCAATATTATTTTCCTCGAAATATTTCTGCATCTGACCAAAACTTTCAAAAGGTGCATAAACCACAAGATTTCCTTCTTCTTCAAACAATTCTTCTGCACCGTAATCAATCAGTTCCAGTTCCAATTCTTCGATGTCGAGACCTTCGCCTTTCACAGTAAAGTTACAAATATGGTCAAACATGAATTCTACCGAACCTTGTGTTCCGAGCGTTCCGTTGCATTTATTGAAATAGCTGCGGATGTTGGCAACCGTACGATTATTATTATCGGTCGCTGTTTCAATCAAAATCGCAATTCCGTGTGGGCCGTAACCTTCAAACAAAACTTCTTTGAAGTTAGCCGTGTCTTTATCGGTTGCTTTTTTGATGGCGCGTTCTACGTTTTCCTTCGGCATATTGGCAGCCTTGGCGTTCTGAATGACCGCTCTCAATCTGGAGTTAGCTTCCGGATTGGGACCGCCTTCTTTTACCGCCATTACGATGTCCTTCCCGATTCGGGTAAAAGTTTTGGCCATCGTGGCCCAACGTTTCATTTTTCTGCCTTTTCTGAATTCAAACGCTCTTCCCATTTTTTATGATTTTTTGAGGTGCAAAATTAAGGATTTTTGAATGGTTTTTATAAGTAATCAAAAAAAACCTTCGGTTAGTTGAAATCCGAAGGTTTGATTGATGTAGTTATTATAATCTCTCAATTATTTCAAATAAGTTTCTAAAAACTGATCCTGTTCCCAAAGCAAATGCAAAATATTTTCTTTGGCTACATATCCATGACTTTCTTTGGGTAAAATGACCATTCGAACCGGTGCACCCAAGCCTTTCAAAGCTTGGAAGTATCTTTCGGTTTGCAATGTGAATGTTCCCGGATTATTATCCGCCTCGCCATGCGTCAAAAGCATCGGCGTTTTCATTTTTTCAGCATTCATAAAGGGTGACATTCGGTTGTAAACTTCTGGCGCTTCCCAATAATTTCTTTGTTCTCTTTGGAAACCAAACGGTGTCAATGTGCGATTATAAGCACCGCTTCGGGCAATTCCACAAGCAAATAAATCGGAATGTGTCAAAAGATTGGCCGTCATAAAGGCGCCATAAGAATGTCCGCCAACACCGACTCTTTTTCGGTCGATGTAACCCAATTTATCCACGGCATCAATCGCTGCTTCTGCATTCCAGATCAATTGTTCCACAAACGTATCATTGGGTTCCGTATCTCCTTCGCCGATGATAGGGAAAGCGGCATCATCCAAAACAGCGTAGCCGCGCGTTACCCAATACACAAAGCTTCCATAATAAGGAAACGTAAATTCATTCGGATTGTGACTGGATTGTCCCGCACTGTTTTTGTCTTTGTATTCGGACGGATAAGCCCATATCAACAAAGGAAGTTTTTCTTTTTTCTTTTTATCATATCCCGCTGGTAAATAAAGCGTTCCCGATAGTTCAACACCGTCTTTTCTCTGGTATTTAATCACTTCTTTGTGAACATCTTTGATGCTTTCAAACGGATTTTTGAAATCAGTCAGTTGGGTGATGCTTTCTTTGCGATTTAAATTACGGAAATAATAATTCGGATAGTCCGTTGCCGACTCAATCCTGACCAAAGCAGTTCCTTTTTTGAAGTCCGTAATCGTGAAAATGTTTTCTATTTTGTCTTTGTAAGTGGACTGATACCAACGAGTGGTTTTTAATGTTTTCAAATCCAATTTGTCAATGAACGGAAATTGCCCTTCGGGTGTATATCCTTCACCAATCAGATAAGTTGTAGTGCCGTCAATGGCTAGAACATAACGACCAAATTCATTTTTGCGCGTTTCGAAACTTCCAGGATCACTGTAAATATCCTGATAATTCCTATCGGAAATTAATTTGGGTTGAGAACCGGGTTGTGAAGGATTGAGAAGGTAAGTTCTTAAACTTCTTGTATCGTACCATTGATCCATTAAAATTGCATAATTCTCATTTCCCCATTGAATTCCCGCAAAACGCTGTACGGTTTTGGTAAGCAATTTCGGAGCAGAATCAAAAGGCGCTTTCCAGGTATAAACCGCATCCCGGAATTCGACTTCTTTGGCTGGGTCGCCTTCGTCAAGCGCTTCTACATAAACCAAAGTTGATGGAAGGTCAGATCTCCAATACATCGATCTTTTTCCCTGACGAACCGCCATGAAACCTTTGGGCATTACTTCGGCCAAATCCAGTTGATTTACTTGTTTTACCAGATTTCCTTCTGAAGTATAAACGCTTTGTTCCGAAGGAAAACGACTAAAAGGAACTAGATAAGAAAAAGGTTTTTGAATGGTCGAAATCATCACATATTCTCCGTCAGGAGAGAAGCTGATGTTTCGATACATAGCCTTATCCTTAAAAAGCTTTACATCACCATTTAAATTGACTTTGTAAATCTGAGTCGTTGTGATTTGTTCGAAATTATATTCATCGGTTTTATTTTTCAATAAATCCTGATAGGTTCTGTTTTGAGAAACCGATCCGTCTGAAACTGAAACAATCGGTCCTTCGGGCAATTCCTTTTCGGGATCAATCAATTTCAAATTATCCTGAACGGTTGTAACCAAAAGATTCTGATTATCACTAAACCAAGTAATGGGATTTCCTAAATTCGCATTCAGTGGTTGGGTGGAGATTTTCTTTGCTGTGGCTGATTTTATATCCAAAATCCAAAGCTCCAAACCATTTTTACCGGTATTTGTAAAGGCGATTTTGGACTCGTCAGGCGACCAGGTCAGATAAGCAATCCTTGGATTTTCGGGAAGCCCTTTGACTTGAATTTCATTTTTATCGCTAATTTTTCGAACTTTCAGATTGTTCAAATAAGTAATCGTACTCGAAATATGATGATCGGGGTTGATGCGAAGTCCGCCCAGACGCAATTCTTCCTGATTCAAATCATCGAGGGATTTATAAGTGTTTCGATAAGTTAAAATCATATAATTTTTATCGGAATCCATCAAAACGCCGGGAGGCCTTTCGTATTCCACCAAATCCAAAATTTCTTTGGGTGGTTTTTGAAAACTGATGTTTTCTTGTGCAAAAAGACTAAAGCTGAATAAAAAAGATACCGTGAAAAATAAAATGCGTTGGGTCATACTTTGAATTATTTTATCAATTTTTCAAATATAATGAATGATTGTTGATTGGTTCAGGATAATTCTCATATCTAATCAAACATTGATTTTTTCTCAACAAAGGACTTCGGAATGTTTCTCCAACTTGAAGGCAAATCTTATCTTTGTGCCAAAGAACTAAAGAGGTATGAGCGTAATTGAACAATATCAGGAATTAATCGGTAAGGAATTAGAGAAAAATTCATTTGTAGGAGTAGAGCCCAAAGGTTTGTATGAGCCTTGTGACTATATTTTAAGCATCGGCGGAAAAAGACTCCGGCCTGTGATTGTGATGTTAGGTTCTTATGTTTTTGACGGAAATCCTGAAAATGTGGTAAAACCGGCACTCGCAATTGAGTATTTCCATAATTTCTCATTGATGCATGATGATATCATGGACGAGGCACCTTTGCGAAGAGGAAAAGAAACCGTTCATTTAAAATACAACATCAATACGGGAATTCTCTCTGGTGATGCTATGCTGATTCAGGCTTACAGAATGTTTGAAGATCTTCCGGCCGAGAAATTTAAAGCCGTAACTCAGTTGTTTTCCAAAACTGCAGTGGAACTCTGTGAAGGTCAACAATACGATATGAATTTTGAGACCCAGAAAGAGGTTTCTTTTGAAGAATACATAAAAATGATTATGCTTAAAACCGGTGTGATGATGGGCGCTTCACTTCAGATCGGAGCGATGATTGCCGACGCCAAAGAAGAAGATTATCTGAATTTGTATGAATTTGGTCGAAATCTAGGAATTGCTTTTCAGCTGAAAGATGATTATCTGGATGTGTTCGGACAGCAGGATTTCGGGAAAATTCATGCAGGTGACATCATCGAAAATAAAAAGACAATCCTTTATATTAAAGCGCTGGAATTGGCTACTCAACAAGACAAAGACGAACTGAAATTTTGGTACAGCATGAAAACCGATAATATCGACAAAGTCTATGCGGTGGAAAAAATATTCAGAATGGCCAAAGTGGACTACGAAGTAATGACTTTAATTGGTCACTACACCGATATTGCGATGAGTTACCTGGATAAAATTCTGGTGGCAGATGAGAAAAAAGAACAATTGAAAGAACTGGCGGCTTCCTTGATTGACAGACAGATTTAATGAAATTCAGAACTGAATTAAATATTCCGGAATCCGACCGGAAAATTACGCATTTCCGTCCCGTTTTGGGTATCGGCTCTTGTTTTGTGGATTCAATCGGGGAGAAGCTTGAATCGTCTAAATTTCAGGTTTTATCAAATCCTTTCGGGACTTTGTTTCATCCGCTTGCGATTGAAAACGCATTGGCGAGAATTCTTTCCTTGACAAAATATACTCCGGATGAAATTTTTAAATTCGGTGAGGTCTTTTTCAGTTGGGATCACCATACATCCTTTAGTCAGATTTCACTCAATGCGACTTTGAATAAAATCAATTCCGAACTGGAATTGGCCAATGATTTCATTCAAAAAGCCGATGTTTTCCTTTTGACATTTGGGACTGCCTGGGTGTATCGGATCAAAGAAATGGGAATTTTTGTAGCGAATTGCCATAAAGTCCCCAATTCCAATTTCGATAAATATTTATTGGATGACAAACAAATTCAGGCTTCGCTCAAGAATTGTTTCAATTTAATTCTGGATATCAATCCCAATGCCCAAATCATCGCAACCGTCAGTCCGGTACGGCATACCAAAGATGGAATCGTGGAAAACAGTTTAAGTAAATCCAAACTGATTTCGAATTTATACGATGTCGCACAGAAATTTGAAACTGTCGAATATTTTCCGGCCTACGAACTGATGATGGACGATTTGCGAGATTATCGGTTTTACAAAAAAGATTTAGTACATCCTTCCGATATGGCGGTGGATTATATCTGGGAGAAATTCTCATCCACTTATTTCGATTCCGAAACCAATGAGAAAATCAAAATAGCAGAAAAAATCGGAAAAGCGATTGCACATCGACCGCTGAACGCATCGACGACTTCCTATAAAGAATTTTTATACAAAACCGGCAAGAAGATTGAATCGGTTGAAAGTTTATTTCCAAAAAATAGCTTTGAACCCGAAAAATCATTACTCCAAAATTTAATGAAAAATGCTGATTGATACGCACACCCATTTATATTCCGAAGAATTTGACAACGACCGAGATGAAATGATTCAACGCGCTCGCGAAGCAGGAATCCAAAAGTTTTACATTCCCGCAATTGATTCAACTTATACCGAAAGGATGCTGGATTTGGAAAAGAAATATCCAAATATGCACCTGATGATGGGGTTACATCCTACCTACGTAAAGCCTGAAACCTATGAATTTGAACTCGAAGAAGTTAAGAAATGGTTGGATCAGCGCAGTTTTTCTGCCGTCGGCGAAATCGGGATTGATTTGTATTGGGACAAAACGACTTTAAACATTCAGCAAATTGCATTCAAAAAGCAAATTCATTGGGCCAAAGAAAAAGGACTGCCGATTGTGATTCATGGTCGTGAAAGTTTTGACGAAATCTTTGAAGTTTTAGAAGAAGAAAAAGACGAAAAACTTTTCGGAATTTTTCATTGTTTCACCGGAACGAAAGAACAAGCCCAGCGCGCAATTGACTTCCAAATGAAATTAGGAATAGGAGGAGTGGTGACCTTTAAAAATGGTAAAATTGATCAGTTTCTCCATGAAATTCCTTTGGAACATATTGTCTTGGAGACCGATTCGCCTTATCTCGCACCCGTTCCTCATCGAGGAAAACGAAACGAATCTTCCTATGTTCTCAATGTCGTGAAAAAGCTTTCGGAAATTTACGGATTGAGTGAAAAAGAAATAGCTCAGACAACTTCACAGAACGCTTTGTCTGTTTTCGCTGACTGAGCTGTGTTTGGATTATAAAACCTTGAATTATCTTACCAACGTAAATTTGGTATTGATTACTTCAACGCCTTCTTGGTTAGTCGCTTTCAAAACATAGATTCCGGGTTGTAATGAACCGCTAAGGTTAACTTTGTAATCTCCGATTGAATTTACAGTCAGGTTTTTAGAATAAATCTGTTTGTTATTCAGATTCCAAACTGTAACATGTAAAGTGGAATTTTCTGTTGATTTAGAAACTATATTCAATTCACTGTTTTTCACGATTGTAGGATAAAGGCTATACTTGGATTGGGCATTTGCAAATTCATCCAAAGTACTTTGACGTAGGAAATAAGGACTTGCCAAATCATAAACCGGAACTGAATAATCCGATTTGAAAGTCGCTTCCAATGTATTCATATCCAACACGTACAATCCATGTGCAGAAGTAGTGGCCAAAAGTACATTTCCGTCTTTCATCACTGCCGCGCCGTTTACGGTATATCCGTTGGCCAAACCATTGATTTTCCCGATGTATTCTGCATTTAATTTATTGGGATTGAATTTAAAAACATTGGCCGAAGCGGAAATCACATAAAGATTTCCAAAAGCATCTGCAATCATATCACCACCATAAACTGAAGTTTCAACGCCCGAAGCTTTAGCAAATTCAGCGATTCCGCTCACGCTACCTAAATTCTGAATGGAACCACTTGATGAAATTTTCAATAATTCAGACCCATCGTTATTCAACGCATAAATAAATCCGTCTGATCCGGTCGTCATTCTCGCAAAATAGGTTCCCTGATTTTTATTGTTTACCAATGTGTTAGGTACGTCAATTAAAGTCCCGGTTTTTGATGAGGTATTGATCATTGAAACTTTGTTTCCGTTCATAGGCAAATAAAATAAATCGCCATTTTGCGCAACTGTCATCGCCGCAATGTATTTTCCACAACTACAAGTTTTGGTAACATCTGCAGTCAGTGATTCAAAATTCACTTTATCGGCTTTGGTCAGCAAAATGCTGGAAGCATTCAGATTGTTAACATCAATTTTGCGGAAATCATTGAACTCGATTTTTCCTTTTGTAAGACCGGTTGCAGCAACAATATCTTGCGCATTTGTAAAGTATCCGGCCATGAAAACAGAACAAAATAATAAAGTTTTTTTCATAATTAAATTCTTATGGTTTTAGGTTACTAAAGTTATAGTATAAATTTCAGACTACATAAGAAATTTTTGAATTTTAAAATTTAGCGACATTTTGACACTTCAATGTGCTCTAATTTAATTAATTAAGACAAAATGACATATAAGAATAAGGATTTTTGTGTTGGAATATAAATTGACAAATTAAAGTTGTAACAAATTAATCTTTAAAATCTTAGATATGAATTCAATGATTAAACGAAACCAGGATTTATTTGGCGGACTTATGGAAAATTTATGGAATGATTCCAATTGGTTCAAACCTGAATTGACTTCCAAATTCTCTATGCCGGCCGTTAATATTAAAAATAGCGAGAATGAATTTGAAATCGAATTGGCCGCTCCCGGCTTGAAAAAAGAAGATTTCAATATTGAAGTAGAAGAAAATGTTTTGAAATTAAGTGTAAACAAAACGGCTGAAAACTTGGAGGAAAAAGAGAATTATACCCGAAAGGAATTCAGTTATTTCAACTTCCAAAGAAGTTTTGCCTTGCCAAAAGATTTGGTGGATACCGAAAATGTGCAGGCAACTTATGCGGATGGGATTCTTAAAGTTTTACTTCCAAAACAAAAGGAATTAAAAGAATCCGTAAAGAAAATTACAGTCCAGTAAAAACCATTATCAAATATTTACGGATGGCCTGACGATTCATTTCGTCAGGCTTTTTTTATACCCAATAATTGGAAAAATCAATCTCGAGTTAAATAAAATTACCGAGAAAAATACAACCGAATAAGCAATGATTTTCATCGGTTCCATTTCTTCCTTGAAATAAAATAAGGCCAATAAAAAACTGAAAACCGGATTTAGATATATGAATATTCCGGCCGTGGAGGAATTTAGTTTGTTGAGCGAAAAAACATTTAAAAACATCGGAAGTATCGTGAAAACACCCGCTATCAGAAATACAATTCCATAAAAGTAAGTTCCTTTTTCAGGCAATTCTTGTTGTTGGCTAAACAGCGGTAGTAAAATAATCGTTCCGAATACGATTTGAAAAGTCAAAGTGAAAAACCGATCAAGCTGATGATTTTTCTTCTGTAGAATTAAATAAATCGCATAAGAAAGGGCAATGATAAAACTGTAAAAAACATCCATAAAATGTCCAATCGACAGCAAAACACAACTCATCAAACTCAGCGAAACTGCAATCCACTGTACAGATGAAAGTCGGTCTTTCAGGAAAATATAAGCCAAAACCGTAGTGATGATCGGGCAGAGCATATAAGCAAGCGAAGTCGCATTGACACTGATTCGGTTCATCACATAAATGAACAAATACCAGTTAATCGCCAGCAAAATCGCACTGATGAAATTCAGTAAAATCAACCTTCGTTGATGTCTTTTGGAGAAACTTTTAAAAATTCGAATGTTTTCAAAACTCACTTTGCGACGGAAAATAAAACTAATCGCCAAAATCAAAACACTCGCCATCAAAACCCGCGACAAAAGTATATCCAACGAAGCATAATGGTCAATTGCTTTCAGCGGTAAACTGAACAATCCCCAAATGATAAAGGCAGATATAACCGCCAAATAATACTTTGTGTTCAACTTATTAAATCTTTGTGAGCTTAGTGCGAATCTTGGTGTTCTTTGTGGTACAAAACTCTAATTAGGAAGAATGTACTTAAATCAGTTTACCAAACAAATCAAATTCTTCCGCCGATTCGACTTCTACATCGACAAATTCTCCAATCGACAAATAAACATCTTCCGCCGGAATCAAAACCTCATTGTCCACATCGGGCGAATCAAATTCAGTTCTTCCTACGAAATAATTTCCCTCCTTGCGGTCGATCAAAACTTTGAATTGCTTCCCGATTTTCTCTTGATTCAATTCCCAAGAAATCTGCGATTGGACTTCCATTATTTCATCTACGCGACGCTGTTTCACTTCGGCCGGAACATTGTCCACCAAACCAAAAGCGTGCGTATTTTCTTCGTGCGAATACGTAAAACAACCCAAACGGTCAAAACGTTGTTGCTGAACCCATTCCTTCATTTCCAGAAATTGTTCTTCGGTCTCGCCCGGATATCCGCAAATCAAAGTCGTTCGGATCGCCATTCCCGGAACTTTTTCTCTGAATTTGTCTAGCAAAGCATTGGTTTTTTCAAAAGTAGTTCCACGACGCATTGACTTCAAAATATCGGTCGAAATATGTTGCAAGGGGATGTCGATGTAGTTACAAACTTTCGGTTCTTCACGAATTACATCCAAAACATCTTCTGGGAATCCGCTTGGGAAAGCATAATGCAGACGAATCCACTGAATTCCTTCCACTTTTACCAATTCTTTCAGCAAATCGGCCAAAGCTCTTTTTTTGTATATGTCCAATCCATAATACGTCAAATCCTGTGCGATCAAAATCAATTCTTTGGTTCCTTTTTTGGCCAGATTTTGCGCTTCTTTCACCAAGTTTTCAATTGGCGTGGATTTATGTCCACCACGCATCAAAGGAATCGCACAAAAGGAACAAGGCCGATCACAGCCTTCCGAAATTTTCAAATAAGCATAATGACGAGGCGTTGTGGTCAATCGCTCGCCGACCAATTCGTGTTTATAATCAGCACCCAAAGCTTTCAATAATAAAGGCAAATCACGTGTTCCGAAATATTGGTCCACATCGGGAATTTCCTTTTCCAAATCGGGTTTGTATCGTTCAGAAAGACATCCGGTCACGAAAACCTTCTCCACCAATCCGTCTTCTTTTCGCTGAACGAAATCCAGAATTGTGTTCACGCTTTCTTCCTTGGCATTGTCGATAAATCCGCAGGTATTGATCACCACAATTTCGCCTTGTTTTTCATGAACGACCTCTTTGCCATTGGCTTTGAGTTGCCCCATCAAAACTTCTGAGTCGTAAACATTTTTGGAACAGCCAAGCGTTACAATATTGATTTTCTTCTTACCCGTGGATTTTGTGCGCATAATTCCCTTGAAATTCAGGGCGCAAATTTACGTCTTTTATTTGGGTGAACGAATTTTTCAGCTTTTATTATTGCTTCTGTTTGTTCTACTGGGGAGGATTAAAATTATCCCAATTTCTGAGAGCTTTTTCCAAAGCTGGATGTGTACTATTTAAAACATTCATTAATTCAGTTTCATCTAATATTTTAGTTTGTTTCAATAAAGCATCCCAAAGTTTTCTAACTAACTCCATTCCGCCATCATCATAAATTTCCTCTGCCATTAAGTGAAATCTTGATTGATACCAACCATAATTATCTGGATAATTTCTTCCTAAATCATTGTAATAGTTTTCAAAATCAGTTAAGCTAGTATATTTTAACTTATCTTGAGGGGTTGCAGCTAAAATGGATTTTGTGAATACGCCAATGTTTGGAATTTGTTCAGGTGCATTTTGGGCCAAATAGGCATGAAGTAAAATATTGGCAAACAATTCATTTTGCCATAATCTTTGTTTGATCATTCCTGCAGATTTTTGATAAGCATGAGCCAATTCGTGTACGGCTAACAAATCAAATCCTTTACTTAAATTTAGTTCTCCATATTCATCTGAATATATATTGATCATTTGGTCAGCCAAAGATTTAGGAAGTAATTCCAAAGGCGGAATATTTCGTTTCCAAAACATATTATTATCAGATGCTACTATCAATAAATTATCTGAAGTATAATGAGGAATACCATATATCGCACCTTTTGCTGCATAGTTTGGCCAATCTTTTGGCGAAAGGATTAAAAGGGTAAAATTTGACGTTACCTTAAATTCTTTTTGAAAAAATTGATCAGCTTTTTCAACATCCGCATAAATCTTTTTCGCACGATTTTCAACTCCCGAACTAAAATAAACAGAATGTGCTATATCTTTCATTTTCGTTAAAGAGCTAAAATCTTGACCCAACACCATATGATTGGTCAACAATATCAAATAAAATAAGTAGTTGGTTTTCATAAGATTTTAATATTGATTATGATTGCTAATTTAAGGATTAACTTTTTTTTAAATTAAAAATCGATGTTAAAATTCTAGATATGAAAACATTATAAAAATAAGAAATTTGAAAACTACATAAATTAATAGAATTAATGTTTCAATTAAAAATAGATCTGAAAAAAAACAATAAATACATTATAGAACCTTTGCTCAATGATTAAATAAACTTATCATTGCTTCATTGCACCCGCTCCACCACCAAAAATTAGTTGATTTTCTTTTTTGAAATATTTATATGGGAAAGCCTGTCCTACTTTTTTTCCTGGTGCTGGATCTATCCAAATTGGAGTTTCATTTACATATTCCACCATGATACACAAATAGGTCACATCCTCGTTATCAACCGCCAAAGGTTTCCCTTGTGCATTTGAAACATACGACCAAGTAATAGGTAAATCATTAAGTAATCCCGTAAAATCACCATTTAAAGTGACTCTTATTCCCATAGGTTCCTCTATATAATTCCCCACTACAAAACTGTTGTATTGATCGGTTTGTGCCGTATGAATCAAACAATCTTGGTTTGCCAAATCGGTTTTATCCTCAACCAAATAACGTGCGGAAGAATAGCCGCCTATTGTTTCATCTAAATACGACTTTACAAAACTCGCGGGTTTTTCACCTTTTTCCTGCATCAAATAAAAATAGAATTCTTCACTAAAACTTGTGGGATTTGAAGTGTATAAATAATTTTTTTCAGTTTCATAATTAAGGGCAATTTTTGGATTTTTTTCCCCATTCCAATAATGTTTTCCATCATCCAATAAATGGTAGTCTAGATAACTTGTGAAAGATGCATTTTCTTTAGAGATGTTTTGGCAGGTATTTATATGGATCCTATTTTCTGTTTTGGATACAGAATGATTAGTTAATGAGAATAAAGCATAATAGCTTCCTTCTTTTATTTCTTGTGAATTTCCTATGGAAAAGATAAATAGAACTAAAAATAAGATAGTGTTTTTCATACATTGAAGTTATTCGTATTTCAAACTTAATTAATTAGAAAAATAAGAACAATACCTATTGGTAGTCATTTAGCATCGTAGATAATTGCCAATTATAATTAATCTGTAATTGATTGAATTAACAGCAACATCAAAATTAAATTCATTAAAAAATGCATACATCGAGCATTTAACTTCTCATTTCGCATTTAAAAAAAAACTCTATTTTTGGTCTAACCATTTTAAATGGTTATTAAACACGACACATGACAGACTTTTTAAATTCCGTTAATGATATTATCTGGAGTAGCGCATTGATTTTTTTATGTATTGGCGCTGGAATCTATTTTTCAATTACGACCAAATTCCTTCAAATCACCAATTTCAAGGACATGCTCAAATTATTGTTTGCCAAGGCAACCAACGATTCGGGCGTTTCATCATTCCAAGCATTTGCGGTAGCACTTTGCGGACGTATTGGAACTGGAAACATTGTAGGTGTGGCAACGGCCATTGCTATGGGTGGACCGGGAGCCATTTTTTGGATGTGGATCATCGCCATTCTCGGATCTGCAACTGCTTACATTGAGGCAACTTTGGGACAGATTTACAAAGAAAAGAAAGACGGCGAATACCGTGGTGGACCTGCCTATTACATCGAAAAGGGAATGGGAGTGAAGTGGTATGCGATGCTTTTTGCTTTGGTAACCATTATTTCGACCGGACTTCTTTTGCCCAGTGTTCAGAGCAATAGTATTTCCAATAGCGTTCAAACAGCTTTCAGTATTCCCACGCATTATACCGGGATTGTATTGGTCATTTTGGTTATTTTGATTATTTCCGGAGGAATAAAACGGATTTCAAAGTTTTCTGAAATCGTGGTGCCGATTATGAGTGGCGGCTATATTTTATTGGCATTGATTATCATTGGACTAAACATCGGTCAAATCCCTGCAATGATTTCCTTGATTATTAAATCTGCATTTGGATTCGAAGAAGCCTTTGGCGGAATCATAGGTGCGGCAATTTCTTGGGGTGTCAAACGTGGGATTTATTCCAATGAAGCCGGGCAGGGAACAGCGCCTCACGCAGCTTCTGCAGCGGCGATAACTCATCCGGCCAAACAAGGATTGGTTCAGGCTTTCTCCGTTTATGTTGATACACTTTTGGTTTGTACGGCCACTGCTTTTATGATTTTGATAACGGGTCAATACAATATAACGCCCGCCGGATCCGAAGCCCTTATAGAAAACATCCCCGGCGTTGACTATACAGCATTTACCCAATATGCAATTGCTTCTGTATTTCCCGCATTAGGTAAGGCATTCGTGGCGATTGCCTTGTTCTGTTTTGCCTTTACCACCATCATTGCCTATTATTATATGGCCGAAACCAATTTCGCTTACCTCGACAAAAAGAACCGCTATTTCAAATACGGAAAATGGGTAATAGCCTTCATGGTTCTCTTTTCCACTTATTATGGAGCAGTCAAAACAGCCGATGCTGCCTGGACTTTGGGAGATATCGGAGTAGGAAGTATGGCATGGCTCAACTTAATCGCGATTCTGATTCTTCGAAAACCCGCCCTAAAAGCACTCAAAGATTATCGGGCACAAAAGAAACAAGGAAAAGACCCACAATTCAACCCCAAAGAATTGGGAATTAAAAATGCGGAGTATTGGGAGAGTCCGACCAAAGATGACTAATTAGAAAAGGATTTGAATACTTAAAATAAATTTTCTGACTTTCTGATTTTGCTTCGAATTAATATAATTTAACTTTTGAATTAAATCAGTTTAGAAGCGAACTTCTAAAATCTACTTTCAAATTTCAGACTTCTGAATATTATCGTATTTTTGAAACCTCTTTGCGTTTTACCCAAACGCATTCACAAAAACACAATAAAATGTCAGAAACAATAGATAAAAAAGAATTCGATATCCGTAAAGACGTTTATAAACCCAAAAATCCCATTCGGGTCGTTACGGCCGCTTCCCTTTTTGACGGTCACGATGCCGCTATCAATATCATGCGACGAATGATCCAGCGAACAGGAGTGGAGGTCATTCATCTTGGGCATGATCGAAGCGTAGAAGAAGTCGTAGATACCGCCATTCAGGAAGATGCGCAAGCGATTGCCATGACTTCTTATCAAGGCGGACACAACGAATATTTTAAATATATGTATGATTTGCTTCAGGAAAAAGGAGCCGGTCATATCAAGATTTTTGGTGGTGGTGGAGGTGTTATTCTTCCTTCTGAAATCAAAGATTTAATGGAGTATGGAATTTGCCGCATTTATTCCCCCGACGACGGACGTGATTTGGGTTTGCAAGGGATGATCAATGATTTGGTGATGAAATCGGATTTCCCGACAGGTGATAAAATGACCGAAGAAATGATTAATTCACTTGAGAAAAAAGACAACCACCATTTGGCGCAAACCATTTCTGCATTTGAAAATAATTTTGAAGTTTACGAATCATTCTTTAATGAAGTAAAAAAGAAAGCCGACCAGAAAAACCCACCGATTTTGGGAATGACGGGAACCGGAGGCGCCGGAAAATCTTCGTTGGTAGATGAATTGGTGCGCAGATATCTTTTGGATTTCCCCGATAAAACCATTGGAATTATTTCGGTGGATCCCACCAAACGCAAAACAGGTGGCGCACTTTTGGGCGATAGAATCCGAATGAATTCCATCAATAACCCCCGTGTTTATATGCGCTCCATGGCGACGCGTCAGGAAAATTCCTCGATCTCCAAACACATTGCGCCGGCATTGGAAGTTTTGAAAGCCGCCGGATTTGATTTGATCATCTTGGAAACTTCAGGAATCGGACAGTCCGGAGCGGAAGTGATGGAATACGCCGACGTTCCGATGTACGTGATGACGCCCGAATACGGAGCAGCAACTCAATTGGAAAAGATTGATATGCTGGATTTTGCGGACATCGTAGCCATCAATAAATTCGACAAAAAAGGAGCAGAAGATGCCTTGCGCGATGTGAAAAAAACCTATCAGCGCAACCACGAAAGGTTTAGCGAATCGCCTGAAAATATGCCGGTTTATCCGACACGTGCTTCGCAATTTAACGATGCGGGTACCAATCAACTTTACAAAGCCTTAATGGCTAAATTGAATGAATTTTCAAAGGGTAATTTTGAGTCCAATCTTGCTTTTGACAAAGTAGCCAAAGAACAAGTTACCGCTGTTATTCCGCCTAAACGTGTTCGTTATCTTTCTGAGATTGTGGAGAACAATCAAGATTATGATAAATGGGCCGAAGAACAAAGTAAATTGGCGCAAGAAGTTTATGCTTTAGAGATTTCAACTAAAATTTTAAGTGAAGAAGGTCAAGCTTCTAATTTAGAAGAAATTAAGAATAAAAAATTAGAAAGAATTACACCGGAAAATAAAACACTTATTACCCAATGGAATGAAAAGAAAAAGAAATATTCAGATGAAATTTATTCGTTCAAAGTTCGTGACAAAGAAATAAAAATTAAAACCCATACTGAATCCCTTTCTCACCTTCAAATTCCAAAAGTTTCATTGCCAAGATACGAAGCTTGGGGTGATATTTTGAAATGGAGTTTACAGGAAAATGTTCCGGGAGAGTTCCCTTATACCGCTGGAATTTATCCATTTAAAAGAACGGGAGAAGATCCGACGCGTATGTTTGCTGGAGAAGGAGGCCCGGAAAGAACCAATCGTCGTTTCCATTATGTAAGTTTGGGAATGCCGGCAGCTCGTTTGTCCACCGCTTTTGATAGTGTGACTTTATACGGACAGGATCCGGCAACGCGTCCCGATATTTACGGGAAAATAGGGAATGCCGGAGTTTCCATTGCGACTTTGGACGATGCCAAAAAATTATATTCAGGATTTGACCTTTGCGCACCTACCACTTCGGTTTCCATGACCATCAACGGGCCTGCTCCGATGTTGTTAGGTTTTTTTATGAACGCCGCGATTGATCAACAATGCGAGCGATACATCAAAGAAAACGGACTCGAAGCCAAAGTGGAAGCCCGATTGAAAGAAAAATTTGACGATAAGGGTTTAAAACGACCTGAATACAATGGACCTTTGCCGGAAGGAAATGATGGTTTGGGATTGATGCTTTTGGGATTAACGGGCGATGAAGTTTTACCTTCCGATATTTACAGTGATATCAAAGCCCGAACACTGGCTACCGTTCGTGGAACGGTTCAGGCCGACATTCTGAAAGAAGATCAAGCACAAAACACCTGTATTTTCTCAACTGAATTTGCTCTTCGACTGATGGGCGACGTTCAGCAATATTTCATCGAACAAAAAGTACGAAATTTTTATTCGGTTTCAATTTCCGGATACCACATAGCAGAAGCCGGCGCCAATCCGATTTCGCAGTTGGCGTTTACTTTGGCAAACGGATTTACATATGTGGAATATTATCTGTCAAGAGGAATGCACATCGATGATTTCGCACCGAATTTATCTTTCTTCTTCTCCAATGGAATCGATCCGGAATATGCGGTAATCGGTCGAGTGGCAAGAAGGATTTGGGCGAAAGCCATGAAGCACAAATACGGCGGAAACGAACGTTCACAAATGTTGAAATACCACATTCAAACATCAGGTCGTTCGCTTCATGCACAAGAAATTGCGTTCAACGATATCCGAACAACTTTACAGGCACTTTATGCGATTTATGATAATTGTAATTCGCTGCATACCAATGCTTACGATGAAGCCATCACAACACCGACCGAAGAATCGGTACGTCGTGCAATGGCAATTCAGTTGATTATCAACAAAGAATTAGGGTTAGCCAAAAATGAAAATCCGATTCAAGGTTCTTTTATCATTGAAGAATTAACCGATTTGGTGGAAGAGGCCGTTTATGCAGAATTTGACCGACTAACAGATAGAGGAGGCGTTTTGGGTGCAATGGAAACGATGTACCAAAGAGGTAAAATTCAGGAAGAAAGTATGTATTATGAACATTTGAAACATACCGGCGAATTCCCGATTATTGGGGTAAATACTTTCTTGGGATCAGATGGTTCACCAACTGTTACACCAAACGAAGTCATCCGTTCGACGGAAGAAGAAAAGCAATTCCAAATTGATGCCGTGAAAAATTATCAGAAAGCCAATGCAGCGCATTCAGAAAATTGTCTGAAAAAGCTAACGGATGTAGCATTGAACAATGGAAATCTCTTTGAAGAAATTATGGAAGCGGTAAAATTTAATTCGCTTGGCGAAATTACCAATTCGCTTTTCAATGTAGGAGGGAAGTACAGACGGAATATGTAGATTTTGTTGAGTGTTGGAAGTAGGGTGATTCTTTTCCTGTAACATAAAAATAGTAACCTTGTCAAGGGTTTGAAACCTTGACAAGGTTTTTTTGTTGATGGTTAAAAAAAGCGAACTTTGAAAGAGTTCATTTTTTGAATAAGTTTGGAAAACCAAATAAAAATGTATAAATTTGAATTAATAAAAGTTGAAAATTATACTATTATGTCAGTTCCTTATAAACAAAAAGAAATTCAAAACTTTGCAAAAGATGCTCCTACCATGTACTATGAAGGGAACGCGGCTATTCCATTAAATGATTTGACTTCCATCCAGAAAATGAGAATCATCAAAAACGGTATCTCAAAAGACTATCTCGAAACCTTTAAAAAGGCAGCCTCACTGGATTATGATTCACTTGCCAATGCGCTTTCTGTAACTCGCGCTACGCTTATAAATAAAAAAGGAGCACAGAAATTCAGCGATCAGATCAGTGAGAAAATCGTTTCGCTTGCAGATTTGTATTCGTTTGGTTATGAAGTGTTTGAAGATAAAGACAACTTTAACAAATGGATGTTTATCCCCAACCAAGCATTAGGTGGTTTGGCTCCTTTTGACATCATAGATAACTATTACGGGAAGGAAGAGGTGCGTAATTTGATTGGTCGTATTGCTTACGGTGTTTATTCTTAATCATGCTGGTTTACAGAATCAGTAAAACCCAATACGCCCATGATTTGAGCGGAACGGGCGCAAAATTATTTGGAGGCCGATGGAATCACATTGATACACCTTGTATTTATACGGCTTCAAGCCGCTCGCTGGCGGTTTTGGAATATTCGGTCAATGTAAATGTGGATTTTATTCCGAGGGCATTGAACATTTGTGTTTTTGAGATAGACGAAAGTCAAATCAAAGAAATCAAAATCAAGAAACTGCCGGGTGACTGGAAAGATGTTCCAGCTCCGTTTTCTACCAAGGATTTCGGAACAAAACTACTGGAGAAAGGAACGGCAATCATTCAAATTCCATCGATTGTAATTCCAGATGAATTTAATTTCATTCTGAATCCATTGGCTCAGGATAAGGCATTTAAACTATTGGAAATAAGGGATTTCGTTTATGATTTACGGATCAAAACAATTGATTAAACTTCCGCTGTTTTATTGGCCAATTGTCCACAAGCCGCATCGATGTCACCTCCGCGGCTTTTTCTGACCATCACCGTAATTCCGGCTTTTTCAAGTTCTCTCACATAACGTTGTTCCGCTTCAATGCTTCGATGGTCAAATTTTCCTTCACCGATGGGATTATATTGGATTAAATTCACTTTTGACGGGACTTGGTGACAATATTTGATGAGGGCTTTTATGTCTTCTTCGCCATCATTGATTCCGCCCCAAACACAATATTCAAACGTAATTTTCGAACCGGTTTCTTTGTACCAATATTGTAAACTTTCCATGATTTCGGTCAATGGGAATTTCTCGGAAAACGGCATGATGTCATTTCGTTTTGACTCAATAGCCGAATGAAGAGAAAGTGCCAGTTTGACTTTGAGCTTCTCATCGGCCAACATTTTAATCATTTTGGGAATTCCAGATGTGGAAACGGTAATTCGTCTGGCCGACATGCCCAATCCTTCATCGGTCGTGATTTTCCGTATGGCATCCACCACATTTTTATAGTTCATCATGGGTTCGCCCATTCCCATAAAAACGATGTTGGAAAGCGGTCGGTCAAAGTATTCTTTACTTTGTCTGTCGATTAAAGCAACCTGATCGACGATTTCGGCAACTTCCAAATTCCGCATGCGTTTTAGTTTGGCGGTTGCACAAAATTCGCAGTTCAATGAACATCCTACTTGCGATGAAACACAAGCTGTAGTGCGGGTTTCAGTCGGAATGAGTACAGATTCAACCATCAATCCGTCGTGTAATTTCACACCGTTTTTGATGGTTCCGTCATTGGATTTCTGCAATAAATCGACGCTTGCATTTTGAATGGAGAATTCCTGATTCAATTCTTCACGTAATTTTTTAGATAAATTGGTCATATCCTCAAACGTATGGGCGTTTTTCTTCCAGAGCCATTCATAAATCTGTTTGGCCCGGAAAGGTTTTTCACCTACCGAAATCAGATGAGATTCCAAATCGTTGAGGGATAATTTCCGGATGTCCTTTTTAGTCAAAACTTCAGCATTCAAAATTCTTTGCAAAATTCGGAATTAAAAATGAGAAAACAACTATGGTGAAAATCAATTACCAGCCACCGCCGCCGCCGCCACCACCGCCACCGCCGGAAAATCCACCACCGCCTGAACCTGAACCGCTGCTACTGGGAGCAATGGTAGAAGAAGCGATGGAACGTGAAAATCCGTCACTGAATGAATTGCTGATGTTGGAAGTAAAGCCATGCATTCCACCGGTAAACCATTCATTTTTATATTCCTGATTGTTGGTTTTCAGGTAGTTGTTAAATTTTTCTCCCCAAATGCCGTCCACCCCCAAAACCATTGCATAAGGAAGCATTTTTTCAAAAAGCTCTGGTGTCATTTTGGGAGGATTGTGGAATTTAATCTGTTGATTTTCAGCTGCGGATAAATACATTTTAAATCCTTCAATCTGTGAAACTTGCTGGAGATATGCAGGGTCAGGTCTTTCGATGAAAAATTTAAAAAAGCTGAGCAATATGAAACTGACAATCAGAAAAATATAAGCCAGATTGAATGGTTCTATCTGATTGTCAATGAATTTCCAATATAAAAGAAATCCACCCAAAGGCAATAATGGCCAAATCCAGAAAAACAATGATTTATAACGTAAAGTCGGAGTGGCATAGATGAAAATGTAATACAAAAACATTCCTATGTATAAGAATATTCCAAAAATTAATTTATTGATATTGAATAAATTAAGATAAGAAAAGATCAAAACCAACCAATAAATTCCTGAAATTACCAGAAATGGAATGATGAGTTTATTCCGGTTATTTCCTTTTTGAATCAGCGGCTTATTCTTATCGGTAACCTTTTCTTTGAATTTATTGACCATCGAAGCGATACCGGAATCGTATTGACCATCTATGGTCAACGAACTAGAGATGCTGTTGAGCAAATTTCTCTCTTCAGATGTGAGATTGGTTGAGTCATTTTTAAGTTTGGTAATTTTGTATGAAGTGCTTTTCGTCAATCCAAAAAATTGAGATTTTGAGGTTTCTTCGATTTTGACAAATCCTTTTACTGCTAAGTTTATAAAAGTGGCGGTAATAAGATTGTGATTGTATTTGCCGTTGTTCAGATAACCAATTGAAGCAGGGGACTGGTTCATGGGTGGTTCGAATTGAGGAACAACTGTCGGCTTTTTTGGGTCAATTCCAAATCGGTACCATAAAAAGCCAAATAAAGCGAGCAATAATCCGGAAAAGCCGGCCAATATTTTGGAAAGATTATTGGGTTTAAGTGCCGCAGGAAGTTCAGGTTCCCGGACAATTCCTTTGGAAAATCCAACCGCAACAGTGAGTCCGTTACCCGGACCTAAATTTTTTGCAGTCCATTGAATGCTCGTTGGCGAAAGAATTTTTACTTCGCAATTATTTTCAGAACTTCTGTATTGTCCTGTATAACAAGCATTTTGTAGCATTTCAACACCTTCCGGAAGATGGATGGTTGCAGATGCATTTTCAATCGGAAAATTCCAATAATTCCCTGTGCTGTTCCAGTACAATTCGTCAAAATCATCAAAAAATCCGATCTGTCGGAAGGTTTCATAGATGATTTCGTATTCGTAAACACCGCTTTGAAGGTAGACATCTTCATCACCGATGTAAATCACATAATTATTGTTTTCATGAACCGTATGATAAGGTTCTTTTTTGTTGTCCCTTTTTATGGATTTGATCTTGTATTTGACAAAAAAAGATTTTTCTTGGATATTCCTTTTGATAGGCAGTGTGCGAAAGATTCCTCTCTGAATCTGGTTGTTGTTGGCATTGACTTTTATCTTTTCGGTAACGGTGATTTTGGAAGTGGTATCTACAACTATTTCCGTATGGAAATCAATGATCCGCTCCAGATAATTGCTATAATTCTGGGCAAACCCCCAATTGGAAATCAATAAAAATAAAACCAAAAAGATGATTGTAGAGAGGTATAATCGTTTCATAATTAGAATTTTACGTTCGGAATACTTCTTTCGGCTTCATTTTCAATCTCGAAGAACGGATATTTTTCAAATTTGAAAGAATTGGCCACTATATTGCTCGGGAAAGATTCCGTCAAGATATTGTAATCTCTTGTAGTTCCGTTGTAATAACGACGGGCTTTTTCAATTTCGCCTTCTAAATTGGAAAGTTCGCTTTGCAATTGTTGGAAGTTAGTATTGGCCTTTAAATCGGGATAATTTTCTGCCAACGCCATAACGTTCATCAACGCACGGCTTAAATCCTTTTCTGCGGCTTGTTTGTCTTCAACCGAGCTGGCTCCCATGGCTCGCGAACGTGCTTGCGTAATGTTTTCCAACGTTTCTTTTTCATGCGTTGCATAGCCTTTTACCGTTTCTACCAGATTGGGAATTAAATCGTACCGTTTTTTCAGGAAAACATCAATTCCGCTCCAAGCTTCTTGTACAAGGTTTCTGAGCTTGACTAATTTGTTATAAACCGCAATAAAATAGAATGCGATAATTAAGATAATTGCACCAATAGTTAGTAAAAAAAACATTCGTTAAAATTTTTAAGTTTTAACGAATGTATGAAAAAAATTGATTGTTTTTTATCTTAATGAGTTGATTTACAAGATCAACATCGCATCACCGTAAGAATAAAATTTGTATTTTTCTTTTACGGCTTCCTTATAAGCTTTCATCAGGAAATCATGTCCCGCAAAAGCGCTCACCATCATAATTAGAGTCGATTTAGGCGTATGGAAATTGGTAATCATACAATTGGCCACGCCAAACTCATACGGCGGATGGATAAATTTATTGGTCCAACCATTGAATGGATTCAAATGATTGCTGGCTGAAACCGAACTTTCAATGGCGCGCATAGAAGTGGTTCCCACTGCACAAACCCTTTTCTTTTCATCTATTGCCTTGTTTACAATCAAAGCGGTTTCTTCAGGAATGATGGCTTGTTCAGATTCCATTTTATGTTTGGAAAGATCTTCAACTTCCACAGGAGCAAAAGTCCCCAGGCCAACATGAAGTGTCAATTCTGCAAATTCCACTCCTTTAATTTCCAGTCTTTTCAGCAAATGCTTTGAGAAATGCAGTCCGGCTGTGGGAGCAGCAACGGCACCTTCATGTTTGGCATAAATTGTTTGATATCTCTCGGCATCATCAGCTGTCACTTCTCTCTTGATATACTTTGGAAGAGGTGTTTCTCCTAATTCTTCAAGTGCACGACGGAATTCGTCATAAGAACCGTCGAAAAGGAATCTCAAAGTTCTTCCTCTTGAGGTTGTATTGTCCACAACTTCTGCGACCAGACTGTCATCATCACCAAAAAATAATTTATTTCCGATTCTGATTTTTCTTGCCGGGTCTACCAATACGTCCCACAAACGGGTTTCCGCATCGAGTTCGCGTAGCAAGAAAACTTCTATTTTGGCTCCGGTTTTTTCTTTATTTCCCATCAGACGTGCAGGAAAAACCTTGGTGTTGTTCATGATCATAACATCACCTTCGTCAAAATAATCAATTAAATCCTTGAATAATTTGTGTTCGATGGTCTGCGTTTTTCTGTCCAGAACCATCAGTTTAGCTTCATCTCTTTGTTCAGAAGGATGTTCTGCTAAAAGTTCTTCAGGAAGTTTAAAATTAAAATCGGAGGTTTTCATTTTCATATCGCAAAATTTTGGTGCAAATATACGCCTTCGCGACAGGCGTTGTCAAGTGAAATGGTAATTATGTTTCTCATTTAATGAAAATCATTCAAAAATTAGTATTAATTAGGAATCCTAACTATATTTGTAAAAAAATCAATCTTTATGGCTAAATCAGTATTTTATCATGCAGGATGTCCTGTATGCGTCAGTGCAGAGCACGACATTGTAAATCTCGTAGGAGAATCAAATGTTGAAGTTGTACATCTGGGAGATGACAATTCCCGGATTGAAGAAGCAGAAAATGCGGGTGTAAAATCTGTTCCGGCATTGGTAACGCCCAACGGACATGTATTACACATCAATTTTGGCGCCTCAATGGCAGATGTGAAAGGTTAAACTTTGAGAGTTGTTTTTCGTTCAAGTGAAAAACAACTCTTTTTAATTAAATTTATTATGAAAGTAGCAGTCTGGGATACCTATGTGCCTTTAAAAAACGGAAAAATTATGCATTTCGATATCATCGCGCCACAGGAAATAAGAGATGAGAATGTCATTTTCAGGTTTGGGAAAGAATATCTCAAATCAAAAAATATTTCGGAACTGGAATTAAGTTCAAAAGAATGTAGTTTCTGTCATATTGAAGAATTAAAACCGGAGTGGGAAAGCGAGATTAATTCGAAAGGTTACTATATTTACGAGATGGAAAACTGTCATTAATTCCATAGGTCGGATTATGGATTTAAATCAAAAAATAGTTGTGTCGCTTGAGAGGATTTCACAGGCGTTTCGTGTTTTGCTGTGGAATGAAAGCAAACAACTCGGCTTGAGTCCCATTCAGATTCAGATTCTGAATTTTCTGCTGACTCATAGCCGCGAAAAAAGAAAAATCAGTTATCTGGCCAAAGAATTTGACTTAACCAAAGCCACCATCAGCGATTCCGTCAAAATTCTATTTCGGAAATCTTTTGTGGATAAAGAGTATGCCCCGAAAGATTCGCGCAGTTATACGCTTCATCTTACTTCAAAAGGATTGGAAACAGCCACCAAAACGTCAGTTTTTTTTAGTCAGATTGAAAATTCGGTTGATAAATTACCTCAGAGCGAAAAAGAAAATCTGCTTATCAATCTCATTGGGATTATTGAAGCGCTACACAACTCCGGTGTCATATCCATGCAGCGTATGTGTTTTTCATGTTCGCATTATTCTCGGGATTATGACGGTAATCCGCATTTCTGTAAACTGATGAATCGTTCTCTTTTGAATCAGGATTTGCAGATAAATTGTCCTGAATTTGAAAGTATAAAGATTCCGCCAATAGTTTGACGGATGAAAGGGATTATGTATTTTTGTTTTCCTTAAATTAAATGCAGATGAAATTCAGATTTTTTTCGGCCTTGATTGTATTGGTCTTAATTTGGAATTGTGATTCAAAAAAAGAAGAAATAGAAGTGGGAAGCATTACGGAACGATCTCCTGAAGAACTTGCTTCATTTGTTGAGTATGCGCCTTCCTTTACCTTTAATTCGATCCAGGGAAATCAAATTTCGCTTTCAGATTTGAAAGGAAAATATCTGTATGTTGACGTTTGGGCTACTTGGTGTCGTCCTTGTCTGCAACAGTTGCCTGCAATGAAAGAACTGGAAGAAAAATACAGAGATACCAATATAGAATTTGTAAGTATTTCGGTTGATAATGACCGCGATAAAGCGAAATGGCAGAAAATGGTTCAGGAAAAGCAAATGGGTGGTGTTCAACTTTTTGCAGGTAAAAGAACAAGTTTTCATCAGGATTATAAAATTTCAACCATACCGAAGTTTTTACTGATCGGAAAAGACGGAGAAATCATCGACGACAATGCACCGCGACCAATGGATTATGCAACAGGCGGAATCAATCAACAGTTGGTTACGGTTTTTGAAGATTTACTGAAAAAATAAATTATGCAGGAAGAGAATAAAAATCAGGAAGAATTCTATAAGAAATTCAAAGAAAGACTCGATGATACGACAGAATTTCCCTCAAATTATACTTTTAAATTCATAGTTCCGACCGATAATAAACGCATTGCAGAAGTTCAACGTGTATTTGATGGTGCACGTCCTCAATTTTCAATGAAAGAATCAAAAACCGGTAAATACACTTCAGTAACTGTGGTGACTTATGTTCTGGATGCCGACCAGGTAATACATTATTACAAATCTGCTGCTTCAATTGAGGACGTGATGATGCTGTAATTTTTGAATCAGAATCTTTGTTCTAAATCAAATTCCTGAATTCTAACTTCTAATTTTTATCTTTGCATCCGCAAATTTTAAGTATGTCATTAGAAAAAGAAATCAGCCGAAGAAAAACATTTGGTATCGTTGCTCACCCGGATGCCGGGAAAACAACGCTAACTGAAAAATTACTTCTATTCGGTGGGGCGATTCAGGAAGCCGGTGCTGTAAAAAGCAATAAAATCAAAAAAGGAGCGACTTCCGACTTTATGGAGATCGAGCGGCAGCGTGGTATTTCTGTTGCTACTTCTGTTTTGGCATTTGATTACAAAGACAAAAAAATCAACATTCTCGATACGCCCGGACACAAAGATTTTGCCGAAGATACTTTCCGAACACTGACTGCGGTTGATTCCGTAATTGTAGTGGTTGACGTCGCAAAAGGCGTGGAGGAACAGACTGAAAAACTCGTTGAAGTTTGCCGTATGCGAAATATTCCCATGCTGGTTTTTGTCAATAAAATGGATCGCGAAGGAAAAGATGCTTTTGACCTGATGGATGAAATTGAACAAAAACTGAGCTTGCGTGTGACGCCACTTTCATGGCCAATCGGAATCGGAGCGACTTTCAAAGGAATTTACAATATATGGGAAAAGAACATCGGGCTTTTTTCAAATGAGAACAAACAGAAAATTTCTGAAGCTATTGCATTTGATAATCTGGAAGATACTGAACTTGACAATATTATAGGCGAAAAGTTTGCAGAAAACCTCCGCAATGAAATTGAACTTGTAACCGAGGTTTATCCGGCTTTTGATGAAAAAGAATATATGAGCGGAAGTTTACAGCCTGTATTTTTTGGCTCGGCTTTGAATAATTTTGGAGTTCGGGAATTATTGGATGCTTTTGTGGATATCGCACCACATCCACAATCAAAAGAAACTGACACAAGAATTGTTGAGCCATTTGAAAATAATTTTTCAGGTTTTGTTTTTAAAATTCATGCCAATATGGATCCGAAACACAGAGACCGCCTTGCATTTGTGAAAATCGTTTCGGGTAAATTTGAACGAAATAAAAACTATCTGCATGTACGGCAGAATAAAAACATGAAATTCAGTAGTCCGAATGCATTTTTTGCCGATAAAAAAGAAATCGTGGATGAAAGTTTTGCGGGTGACATTGTAGGTTTACACGACACAGGGAACTTCCGAATTGGCGATACACTGACAGAAGGGGAAAAAATGATGTTCAAAGGAATCCCGTCTTTCTCACCTGAACATTTCCGTTATATAAACAATGCAGATCCTATGAAAGCTAAGCAATTAGAGAAGGGCGTTGATCAATTAATGGATGAAGGAGTTGCACAATTATTTACGCTTGAAATGAATAATCGTAAAATCATTGGAACTGTTGGGGCACTTCAATATGAAGTGATTCAATACCGTTTGGAACATGAATACGGTGCAAAAGTTACCTACGAACCGATTTCAATTTTCAAGGCTTGCTGGGTTGATGTAGAAGACGAAAAATCTGCTGAATTTCAGGAATTTAAAAGAGTTAAACAGAAATATTTGGCACGTGATAAATTTAATCAGTTAGTGTTTCTAGCCGATTCTTCTTTTACGATTCAGATGACCCAGGAGAAATATCCATCTGTGAAACTACACTTTGTGAGCGAATTTTAAAGATTAACTTTACACATATAATAAAAGGAAACCTTTTTAGGGTTTCCTTTTATATTTTTAGTAAAAACTAAAAATTGATAAAAACACATTAATTATTAATTAATCCATGATTTCACTTATGATGTTTCCGTTTTTGGATTGAAAAAAGTTTTCACATAAGATGAAAAAGATTAAAAAACAATAAAAAAATAGAAAAGTCAGTTTTTGCAGCATGGGTATGAATTTGATTACAAGATGTGAAATTTACTTAAAGGTTGCGTTATTTTGTCAATAAAATGTTAAACTTCATAAGTTTTAACATATGGGTGAAAAAATTGTAACTTCGGGGTTCAAATTAAACTTCACAATGAAATATTTGTTTTTTATTTTTCTCCTGGCAGGTTTTTTTGCTAACGCTCAGGTTCTCAATCATAAAAAAGAATTTACCCGTCAGGATTCTCTTCGGGGAACCGATAATGAATTTAGAAATTGGTGGAATGTTTTACGATATGACATTTCGGTGGAACCCGATTTTGATAAAAAATTCATTAAGGGAAAAAACATGATTGAATTTGAAATTACCGGAAATAATCCGGGAAAAATTATGCAGATTGATTTGCAGGAACCGATGAAGCTAGGGAAAGTTAAGCTCAATGGCAAAGAAGTAAAGAAAGTTATTCGCGAAGGAAACGTTTACTTTTTGCATTTGAATCAGAAATTCCAAACCAATTCTAAACATAAACTCGAACTTGAATTCTCAGGAAATCCGCGTGTAGCCAAAAATGCACCTTGGGATGGTGGATGGATTTTTACAAAAGATGCGAAAGGAAGACCTTGGATGACGGTTGCCTGTCAGGGATTGGGTGCAAGTGTTTGGTTTCCCAACAAAGATTATCAGGGAGATGAGCCTGATAAAGGCGCAAGTCTGGCAATGACCGTACCGGAAGATCTTATTGCCATCGGCAACGGCAGATTGGTTGATATGAGTCAGATAGGCGATAAACTGGAGTTTGTTTGGGAGGTGAAAAATCCGATTAATAATTATAATATTACCCCTTACATCGGGCATTTTACCGAAATAAAAGATATCTACAAAGGCGAAAAAGGTGATCTGACTTTGAATTATTGGGTGCTGGATTTTAACCGTGACAAAGCGGAAAAACAGTTGGTTCAGACAAAAGATATGTTGAAGTCATTTGAACATTGGTTCGGGCCTTATCCTTTTTATGAAGATGGCTATAAACTGGTGGAGACCTCACATTTGGGAATGGAGCACCAGAGTGCGATTGCCTATGGAAATCATTTCGAAAACGGTTATTTGGGTCGCGATTTATCGGAGTCGGGTTGGGGGATGAAATGGGATTTTATTCTGATTCACGAGTCAGGTCATGAATGGTTTGGAAACAGCATTACAACAAAAGATGTGGCTGATATGTGGGTGCATGAAGCCTTTACTTCCTATTCGGAAACGCTTCATACGCATCAGTTATTTGGAAAAGAAGCCGGCAATGATTACGTAATCGGGACGCGGGGGAAAATTCAGAATGACATTCCCATGATCGGTGTTTACGGAGTAAACCAGGAGGGAAGCGGTGATATTTACTACAAAGGCGCCAATATGATTCACACATTCAGGCAGTTGTTAGAGGATGATGATAAGTTTCGACAGATTTTACGCGGAATGAATGAGAAATTTTATCATCAGACTGTTACTACAAAAGACATTGAAGACTATATGAGCCAAATGAGTGGCATAGATCTGACTGAATTTTTCAATCAATATTTGCGTACAACCATGATTCCGACGCTCGAATATAAGATCAATGGGAATGAAATCACTTATCGTTGGACCAACGTAGTGGATAAATTCGATATGCCGGTGAAAATTGCGAATTCAGAAATTTGGCTTTTTCCCAATTCTGAATGGAAAACTGAAAAATTAAAAGATGGTTGGGAAAAGAATTTCAGAATTGACCGGAATTTCTATATTCTTATGAAAGAGGTTTGATTTTTGAGATTAAATAGATATGAATTCTCAAAAAATCATATTGTTTGACGGCGTTTGTAATCTTTGCAATTCCACAGTACAGAAAGTGATTGAAAACGATTATAAAAACCAGTTTAAATTTGCTTCGCTCCAATCAGAATTCGGACAGGAATTTTTAAAGAAAAATGATTTGTCTACTGAAGAATTCAATTCTATCATTCTTGTAGATGGCAATAAATATTTTAACAAATCAGATGCTGCTTTGCACATTGGAAGAGAGTTAAAAGGAATTTATAAATGGTCGAAATTATTATTTGTTTTCCCAAAATTCATTCGTGATTTTGTGTATGACATCATCTCCCAAAACCGTTACAGATGGTTTGGAAAGCAAGAAAGCTGCTGGTTGCCTACACCCGATTTACAGGAAAAGTTCCTGAATTGATTATTCAAAATACTGTAAAGGATGAAGCAGATGATCCTGCTCTTTTTCTTCTCTTTTTTGATAAATTTCCACTCCGCGTTCGATTTCCTTTTTATAGTCAGATTGTGTGGCATATAAAACGTCTTTGGGATTGGTTTTATCGAATTTTTCGTCAGATAAAATGGCGAAAATTCGTTTTTTCTGCTTATTATATTTTTTAGGATTCAGTCGATCCGGAATTTCAACTTTAACCCTTGCATAAGCCATGCCCATCACAGGAATTGTTTCAATTACGTATATTTTTCCTTCTTCAAGCATTGCTGTTACATAAGAAGAATTGGAAGCACCAATCCAAAAAGCATGCTCGCCCGGATCGCATTCGTAACGTATGTAACCCGCGCCGGCAAATTTGCCGATAAATTGATCATAATCGAAATAACGGAAGTTGATTAAATAAGCAGTACTGCTTGTCCGGACAAAATAAACCACCGACTTGCCTTCAGAAGGATTTTCAAGCTCAATGCTTTTGTCTTTATAGGTAATAGTTGTAAAAGTTTTTTCTTTTGGCTCATTGCTTTCTTTATTAATTATTTGAATTTCAGCAATCTGATCCTGATTATAAGTTAAGTTATCATCAGTTTCTATTGATTTCACCGAAGAATTATACAAAAATTCCTTTTCAAGACTTTGGGCATTTGTAAAAGTGATTTTATCATCATAATCAAATTCCAGACTGAAGAAAGAAATCTTTTCATTATTTACCAAAGTAATCGTCCCGGCCTGAATTTTATCGCCTACCTGAAATGAATCCTGTGCAGTAACCCAAACAGCGACCGAGAATAAAATAATTGAAATAAATAGTCTCATGTTTAAATTTTTGTCAAAAATAAGATTTTCACTGACTTGTAGAAATGCTTTGTGTCAGATTTAAATTTTATCGATTAAATGAAACTTAAAAACAATTTTATGGTTCAATTTTTCTAATTTAGCCTAATTCGTAATGAATTATTTAAAACATATATAAAAATTAATAATGAAAAAAATATTTGCATTTTCCCTTATTTTCGTCTTTCAATTCGGTCTTTCTCAGGATATCAAAGAAAAATCACTTCTTTGGGAAATCTCAGGCAAAGGTTTATCCCAACCTTCTTATCTATTCGGAACCGTTCACATTGCCTGTCAGGGCGAAGTGGAAATGCGTCCTGAACTTCAGAATGCATTTGATAAAACCGAACAACTCATTCTGGAACTTGATATGGACGAACCGTCTTTGATGACCAAAATGATGCAGGCTTCACTTGCAACAGACGGAAAAAAGGTTTCAGAAAAACTTGGCGACGAACTTTCTGCAAAAGTAGATTCGCTAATCACGGCAAAAATGGGTATGAGTCTGGCAATGTTTGAAAACCTCAACCTTCCGACTATCTCTGTTCAGCTCGGAATGCTGGCCATTGATTGTCCCATGGATTTAGGCTACGATATGATGCTTTTGTCAGAAGCACAGGCGCTTAAAAGAGAAGTGAAAGGGTTGGAAACTCCTGAAGCACAGATTGATGTTTTGTTTGCCATGACCAACGAAGATGCTATGCAATCTATTTCTTATCTGGTCAATAATTTTGATGAAGCTGAGCAACAACTTCGGGAACTTTTGGAATATTACCGAAATCAGGATGTGCAAGCCTTGTATAATTTCACGAAAGAGTCCTTTGAAGACCCGAAATATCCACAGGGAAATCTAGAAGATTTTCTGGACAAAAGAAACGAAAACTGGATACCTGTAATTGAAAAAGAAATCAAGACTACACCGAGTTTAATAGCAGTCGGTGCAGCGCATCTGGCAGGCGAGAAAGGTGTGATCAATCTGCTCAGAAAGCAAGGCTATAAGGTGAAAGCTGTTTTATGAAAAGAATAATTTTTTGTGGAATGATGCTGCTTATGCATTATTCCGTTTTGAGTCAAAACATGAAAATTCCATTTGAATCATCTGACGGAAGCCAAACTTCCACTTATTTTGAAACCATTGATTTCTGGAAAAATCTGGCAGAAAATTCGGAGAAAATTCAGATAACGGAAAAAGGATTGACCGATTCGGGATTTCCGCTTCATTTGGTTTTAATTTCGAATTCAGGCGAATTTGATTTAAAGAAAATTCAATCAGAAAATAAATCCATCTTGCTGATTAACAATGGAATTCACCCCGGAGAACCCGATGGAATCGACGCCAGTATGTTGCTCGCACGAGATATTTCCGATTGTAAATTCAAACTTCCCGATAACCTCGTTTTGGCCATCATTCCGGTGTATAATATTGGCGGAATGCTGAACCGCAGCGAAAACTATCGGGTCGATCAAAATGGTCCCGATGAATTCGGTTCACGCGGAAACGGTCAGAATCTGGATTTAAACCGTGATTATATTAAGTGCGATTCTAAAAATGCGCGTTCATTTACAGAAATATTTCATGAATTAAACCCGGACGTTTTTGTGGATAATCATGTCAGCAACGGAGCGGATTATCAGCATGTTATGACTTTGCTGACTTCACAACACAGCAAATTGGGCGGTGAAATGGGTGAGTACATCAACCGGGTTTTTGAGCCTGCTATGTATAAATCCATGCAGAAAAAAGGTTATGATCTGATTCCTTATGTAAATGTTTGGGGAAAAACGCCGGACAACGGTTGGAATGAGTATGTCGATTCGCCTCGTTATTCGAGCGGTTTTGGGACACTGTGGAGCAGCTTTTGTTTCGTGCCGGAAACGCATATGCTGAAACCTTATGCACAACGGGTTGATGCGACTTACGAACTGATGGTTTCCTTTATAGAATTCACTTCAGCAAACAGTAAGGAAATAAAATCACTTCGAAATCAAACCATTGCAAAGGAAATTTCGCAAAAAGAATTCACCATCGGTTGGAAACATAATCCGGATAAATTTCAGTATTATCTTTTCAAAGGATTTGAAGCCGGATATAAAAAGAGTGAAGTTTCCGGTTTGGACAGATTGTATTATGACCGAAATAAACCTTACGAAAAACAAATTCCGATTTATAATCAATTTGATGCCGAAATTGTTGTCAAAAAACCGCAAGCTTACATCATTCCGCAAGGTTGGTGGAAGGTCGTTGATTTGTTAAAACTGAATCAGGTTGAAATGAAACAATTGGAAAAAGATACGGAAATAGAAGTGGAAGTTTATAAAATTGAAAATTATGAAGCTGCGCCAGTTGCCTATGAATCACGTCATATCAATTCAAAAGTAGAAATTTCCAAAACTCTGGTAAAAAAGCAGTTCAGAAAGGGAGATTGGTACATTCCGATGAACCAAAAAGCCAATCGTTTTTTGATGGAAACACTAGAACCTCAAGCGATGGATTCTTATTTTGCCTGGAACTTTTTTGATGGTATTCTGCAACAAAAAGAAGGTTTTTCACCATATGTTTTTGAGGACATCGCTGCCCAATATTTAAAAGAAAATCCGGAGTTGCGTAAAAAACTGGAAGCAAAGAAAAACTCAGATTCTGAATTTGCGCAAAATGCTTATGCCCAACTCATGTTTGTGTATGAAAATTCATCATGGACAGAGCCGGAATTCATGCAGTATCCGGTTTTTAGGGTTTTGAATTAGATTGTTTTATTGGGCTCCACTATTTTCACTAGCGAATCTTAACTTTTTATCAATAGCTACTCCGTTTTCATCAGTTATAGGCTTAAATTTTAAACCATACTTTTTAAAATTAGTGTGGATATCGTTGAGAATAGCTAATGAAATTTGTGAAAAATCAGAGTTATCTGACTCCACGGATTTAACCAATCCGAAATTCCCATCTTTGAAAATAGTAAATTCAATTATGGCTTTACCTTCAGGGACAGCATCTCCATATTTTTCCAATACTTTGCTAAATTCTTCCACATACAATTCGCTAAAGCTTTTGGAATTACAGAATTCTTTGGCGGTTTTATTTTTTACATTTTCACAACCCAATAAATAAGGATTTTCTGTACTCTCTTGGGCATATGTAAAATGCACGGTTGCCACTAATAACAAAATCAAATATATTTTCATGATTTCGAATTTTTTTTACTTCCTTCATAAATATCATACCGCAAAAAATCACATTCGAGTTTTCCGTTGAAGACTTTAACTTTTTTGGAAGGTTTGAGTCCAACGAATTTTTTGGCCGATAAATCAGAAGTGATAAACCACGCAAATGTGTTGGGATAATGGTTTTTTAGTGTATCGCCGATTGCTTTGTACAAAACTTCGTTATCGCTTTCAATTCGTTCGTTATAAGGCGGATTAAAAACAATCAAAACCGGAAATAAATCCTTTTCCGATTGGAAAAAGTCCTTCATTTTGACTTCGATGAAATCCTCCAAATCAGCGTGTGTGATATTTTCTTCCGCTATTTTCAGCATCGTAGGATTGATGTCGTATCCCACTATTTTTCCACTAAATTCCCTGATTCGGTTCAATCTTGTTTCTTTTATTTTTTCAAATAATTCTCCATCAAAATCCTTCCAATTCTCAAATGCAAATCTTTTCCGATGGATTTGAGGGGGAATATTGGCCGCTATCAAAGCCGCTTCGGTCAGAATCGTTCCGGAACCACACATGGGATCGAGGAAATTTCCTTTTCCGTCCCATCCGGCAATTTTCAATAAACCTGCCGCCAAAACCTCATTGATAGGCGCTTTTCCATGTTCGGTTTTATAGCCGCGTTTATGTAAAGATTCACCACTACTATCAAGAGAAAGTGTGATCTTATCATGGCTGATGTGCAGGTTGAAGTATACATCGGGCTGGAATTTGTCCACGCTTGGGCGTTTTCCGAACTTCTCCTGAAATCGATCTACCAATGCGTCTTTCATTTTTAAGGAAGCATAATGCGAATGCGTAAAATAATCTGAATGAACCGTAGAATCTATGATGAAAGTTTGGTTTAAATCGAGATAATCTTCCCAAGGAAATTTCTTAAATCGATCATATAATTGAAATTCGTTTTTAGCTGAAAATGAATGAATTGGTTTTAAAATGCGAAGTGCAGTATATAAACTGTAATTGGCTTTATAAAGAAATCCGATGTCACCGTGAAATTCGACCAAACGATTTTTGATTTCCACATCGGCTGCGCCCAATGACTTTAATTCTTCTGCCAAAACAGTTTCGAAACCGAAAAAAGTTTTGGCTTGCATTCTGAAATTTTCCAAAATTAAATTTTATGCAAAATTAAGGTTTTTAATTTCTGTAGCGAACCGAAATATGTCCGGAAATGGTTTTTCCTTCTTCAACAGTGATAATGTACCAATAATCTCCTGAAGGAACCGGATTGCCAAGATACTTTCCATCCCATCTGAAAGAATTGTTCAGTGGTCTGTCCACAAACATTTTACCGTAACGGTCAAAGATTTTTATATGCGCATCAGGATATGCATCCAAACCTCTGATTTCCCAGAAATCATTTTTTCCGTCTCCGTTTGGTGAAATAAGATTCGGAACACCCAGTACACCAAAGGATTTCGCAGTGGAAATACAACCATACTTAGTTTTCACGATTAAATCATAAATTCCACCTGGGACATTGTGAATAATGTAATCTCCTGTCCAGGTGAGTCCATTGTTATAGCTGTACTGATAGGGTGGAAGTCCTCCATTGGCTGAAATGATAATGGTATGTTCGTTTACTTCAATATTTGTAATAACAGGCTGATTGTCAAAAATTACTTCCACTTCGCGCCGCGCCGGACAAGCCAAATCTGCCGATGTAACTTCAAGCGTATAAATGCCGGCAGCAGGAAAATTTACAGTACTTTGACTGCTTATATGGTTTCCATTTGCGTCAAACCAGGCGTATGTCTGAAAAGGATCAAAGAACTGATAATTTTTAGTGTCATAATTACAGAATGCGATGTATTCAGGTAAAACAAATTCCGGAACGGGATTTACTTCGATTCTGAATTCAGCTACGCCACCGCAGTTGCCATCCATGTCAATTGCTCTTGCATAAATGGTTTGCGGACTGGTAGTATTTGTATAATCAGTAGGATTCGCAATCGGATTATTTCCTGTTGCTGCATCCTGAGGCGTTAAATGGTAAGTGATGGTTGTATTTGTCAATCCCAACTGAAGATTTACCTGATTGTTGATATTGGTCAGATTAAACAAGGTAAATCCGTCATTGAGCTCATCGGGCGAATCACATTCGTAGTATATCTCATTGATTTCGGTCGTATTGATAACGGTTTCAAGCTGAACTTCAACTACTGTAAAACACCCAAATTCGTTTTCGATACGCACGAAAACTGTTGAACTCTGTGCAGGTGGTGTGTAAATAAGCGGCAATGGGTTGATTTCGTTTTCAGCATCATTTTCTGTTAGATAATAATTGAAATCAAGTCCGGTTGTATTTATAACAACGAGTTCGTTTAAGTTTTCCAGATTGAAGGTTGCAGGCCCTACCATGCTGCATTCTTCCGTTTGGGCATCGTTGGCAACGGGCGCTGCATGATAAATTAGTTGGAAAGATCCGTACTGAACACACCCCTGAAGGCTGACTATACGCACCCAAATTGTTTGAGGCGCTGAAATGTTCGGATAATTTTCAGGATTCCCAATTGCGCCTGTTCCGTTTATAGCTCCGTTTTCATCCAGGTGGTATGTGATTGTAAACTGAGCAGGGTCGTTTCCATTCAGGACGGCTTCTTCATTTTCTGTCAAATCGGTTACTATGCCAGTCAGAATCTGATTCCCGGAACAGTTTTCCAGATCGGGCAGGGCATAGCTCATTTCACCGGCCGCAATTGCAATTAAATCAAATGAACCATACTGAACGCATCCTTCAGCATCTGTCATTCGCACCCAGATAGTTTGAGGCGAAGAAATATTTTCATAGTTTGTCGCATTGATGATGGCGTTGTTGCCACTCAGTGCATCGTTATTGTCTAAATGATAAGTTATAGTGTAATCAGCCGGATTGTTTCCGTTGAGGATGGCTGTTTCATTATCAGATAAATTGAATGGAATTCCTGTAAGAATATGGCTTGAAGAACAATATTCGAGGTTTGGAATTTCATGTGTAAGTTCTGAAGCGGCAAGCAGATTCAGTTCAAATTGTGCAATGATGTAACAACCGATTACATCTTCCATTCGTACAAAAATTGTCTGAGCACCCGAATTATATGCATTTGGTGTCGTGATATTATTTGTGTTTCCCGCATTGGCATCTGCTTCAGAAGTATAGTAACGAATCAGCACACCAGTCTGAAGTCCCACCATCTGATTTCCGATTTGAGTCAAATCAAATATTTCTGTCTGGTTGTTGTCGGAATCACATACTTCAAGTAAATTATCATGTGGGTTTACGGTAGGTGTAACACCAAGGATGACGGGAATTTCATAAGTATTATTTTCTTCGTTGAATTCAATTACGGTACTTTCGCCGGTTCCATCATCATCCACGCTTAGAATGAGTGTAAAGGCATTGGGCACCGTATCCGGGATTGTAAGCGAAATCGTTCCGTTTTCCGATCCGCCTATCTCGATATCGTTATCTGTGGTGGATGTACCAATCAGGATATCATCTGCATAGAAAGCAATGGGAGTTCCCTCCGGTAGAACATCGGTCGCAATTGTATTGTAAACAGTATAATCTAAAATTATGTCTCGTTCGTCGCAGCCGCCCAGAGTTGCGTTACCTGAAATGGTGGCATCGGGAACTTCGGAATTGAGAACTAAGACCAGATTATTCATAATTATGGCATCTGCCTGTGGAGGATTTGAATTATTTCCGGAATGTAACTCAATTATTAATGAATTGTCTCCAATATTTGTGTAATCATTTATATTGAAATAATCCAAATCCATATTGTAAAGTTGGTTACTTCCGGTAAAACTATTGGTTCCGTTAAATACATTATTTGCAGGATTAAGAGGTGGGTTGGATATCAGACTACCATTAATTTTTAAAGTTTCATTATAGGCTAATGGTGCATCTCCCTCCCAAGCAAGAAAAGCAATTTTGTTTCCTACCAGGTGTAATACATTTAAATTTGTAAGTTCAATTAATAAATCTTGGTTCCCTGAGTCTACTCTTTCAAAACCATCATAAATATTGACCAAATTATTGGTTAAATCCGGTTCTGTATAAATAATTAAAATTGACCAACCTCCGAAATTCGTTCCATTATTGCAATATTCTAAACTATTGATAACTCCTGATAAATCAAAATCTGAAAAAGTATAGGTTCCGTTTCCTGTTGTCTGAACCAAAGCTGTTATGTCTGAAAAAGCTCCATATACGGGTTTAGTTGCAAGAGTCGTGGTGAATGTTCTATCCACGACCATATCAATTCCATTTAATTTCACATCCAAATCCCCTTCGGATAGAGACCCTGATCCGGCCCAATATAAATAAGCGGCTACAATTTCTTGAGTTGGAGATAAATTTAGGGTGGCACTTGATTGAGAGAGCACATAACACTGTGAATCTGCTCCTGTATTGGCGTGATCGTTCAATGTATTCCCAATCATGGTAAAATCATATTTCCCTAAAAACTGGGTATAAAGTGCTATATCCTGACTCAAAGATTTTACCGAAATCAGAATAGGTATCAAGAGGGTATAATATTTTATCATTAAGTACTTAAATTAATTTATAATCACCGGCGAACTGTTATATGACCTGATACTGATTTTCCTTCTTCAACAGTGATAATGTACCAATAATCTCCTGAAGGAACCGGATTGCCAAGGTATTTTCCATCCCATTTGAAATCAGTTGTCAAAGGTCTGTCCACAAACATTTTACCGTAGCGGTCAAAAATTCTGATGTGTGCATCAGGATAAGCTTCCAATGCTCTGATCTCCCAGACATCATTTTTACCGTCTCCGTTTGGCGTAATCAGATTGGGCACACCCAAAACTCCGAAAGTTTTGGCCTCAGAAATACATCCGTATTTGCTTTTTACAATCAGATCATAGATTCCACCCGGAACGCTTTGCAATATGTAATTGTTGCTCCAGGTCAGACCATTGTCAATGCTGTACTGATAAGGTGCCAATGCTCCTGTAGCAGATATTATAACTGTATTTTCATTTACTTCAATATTGGTGATGATGGGTTGCGTATCAAAAATTACTTCGATTTCGCGTTTTGCAGAACATTCATTTAAATCACCGATAACTTCAAGCGTATAAGTTCCCTCTGACTCAAAACTCACTGTGTTTTGTGTGCTCACAATATTTCCTACGGAATCTGTCCATGTGTAAGAAGTAAATACACCCGGGAATTCATAATTTTTTTCATCATAATTACAGAAAACCACTGATTCAGGTAATTCAAATTCTGGCACAGGAAGAACTTCTATACGGAAATCCACGACGCCAGCACATCCGTTTATTCCGTCGCTTGCAACTGCATAAATTGTTTGAGGTGAAGTTGTGTTTTGATACTGAGTAGGATTTGTGATTTCGTTTATCCCCATCAGAGCATCATCAAAACTTGTATAATATTTTATTGTATAATTATCTCCGCCTAATGAATTTTCAACGTCCTCATGCATTAAAGTCAGATCAAAAACAGTAATACCATCACTAATTTCATAAGGATCATCACATGCACGAAGTGAATCTTCCAGTTCATTGTGAATCAATTCGGTATCCAACATAATTCTGGCGATATCAAAACATCCGTTTTCATTTTCGATACGTACAAAGAGGATTTGATCGGGTTCCACGTTTGTATAATTCTCAGGCAAAGCACCGGTATTGTTAAAAGCATCGTTCTGTGTCAAGTGGTAAGTAAAAGTCAGATTTGCTGTAGAACCGGTAACTAAAAACTCATTTAAAGTTGTTAGATCATAATTAGCGATTTCGTTCAGACTACAGTTTACGATAGGCATAATTACATCTACTGCTTCCGGTGACTGTATAAATTCTATTGTAAAAGTCTGACTGCCTTCACAGGTTCCTGCCTGGTTTTTCACTAAAACAGTTATGACAGTGGGAGAGGAAGTAACTTCATAATTTGCAGGATTGGTTATGAGTGTTCCTGCAGCTGTATAATATTCGTAAGTAACATTGATTCCGTCTGTCTGAACAATCTCATTGTTTGTTAAATCCACAAATTCAGAATTATCATTCAGATTGTCACAAATTATAAGTTCATCGGCTTGTAATAATGGGAATTCACCTACTTCCAGCGAAAGTTCTTCCAGTTTAGGACAAGCTTCATCTCCCAAAGCCGGATTATAGATTTTTACATAAACTACCTGTAAATAAGCAGTTTCGTTTGTGTAGGCTTCCGGATTTGGAATCAGTTGGGTACCAGCTTCATCCAGATAAAATTCATAAATGAGCCCCACGGTAGAGCTCAACACCAGGTTGGGAGCAAAGTCCAGCATATTAAATTCTGCAAAACCATCACCATCATCGTCACATTCAGGATAGCTGGCGGGAGCAGTCTCAGGACCGATTCCGACTTCCAAAGTAAGTTCAGCGATTTCATAACAACCGTCTTCATTTTCCACTCTTACATATACAGTGACAGGCCCACCTGCTGAATTGACTTCAAAATTATCAAAATTTAAAATCTGGTCGAGTTCAATTTCCTCTTCGGCTCCTTCCAGGGTGTTGTAATAGGTGTAAATATATTCTGGAGAGCTTATATTTTCATTGTAAGAAGACAAATCATAAAAATAAATTCCATCTTCCGTACATTGGAAATCTTCGACATTTTCAGTTTCAGGTGAATTGCTGAAAACAAGGTTTACACCCACGGTAGTGGAACATGAACCGGATGTAATCAAAACTTCATAGTAGCCTGTTTCGGTAGCATTATAAATCTGTGTATTGGCACCGGGGATTTCTTCTCCATTGAAAAACCATTGGAATTCGGCATCCGGAGCCTGAACATTTACAATCAGCGAATATTGTGTCAGATCGCAAAGCGTTTCGTCTTCACCGACTTCGGCTCCGGTCATGTCAATAATAGTTCCACCCAGACTGAATGAGCCTGCTTCGAGAAATACTGCAGAATCATATTGGTGATCTCCGGCGTCAGTAACAATAAGGCGTATATGGTATGTTTCTCCGGGGATTACTTCAGAATAAGCTGTTAAAGGAGTGGTTCTCCCGCCATACTGAATATCATTAAACGGTCCAGGAACATAATAGGTATCATCACCACATCCTTGGTTGTTTACATTGTTAATGGTTACCCAATCGCCGTTTGGAAGTGTTGCAATATTCTTTCCGCTTAACCCCGGGTCAGGTGTAATGCCCGGTCCACTGATGATAAATCCAAAAGCATCATTGAAAGTACTGCTACAGGAAAAAGTAGGATGTTCTTCCGAAGCAAAAATATAATTGAAAGATATTTCATTACCGAACGGAACAAAATCAAATTCAAAAACGGTTGTATTTTCTGTATCCCAATCGGCAAGAGTGCTGGCATCTGGGTCCATTGGCTGACCTGCCGAACCATCTGCCCAACCGGTGCCAGGTCCATCCGAAACAATACCTCCGCTGGGGCCGACTGCACGTCTGGCAAAACCTGAAGTCATAACAATTCCACTTTCAAAAGGAAAATCGGAAGTTCCTTTTTCAAAATATCCCCAGCTTCTGTTATTATTTGGAAATTGTGCTTGGGGATTATCTATGAGTTCAAAATTACTGATATCTGAGCATTCACCACCATCAATCAGCACCTCTCTTGTGAGATTTTCTGCGTCCAGAGCGGATTCCGGAGCTTCCGTAGGATTCACTACAATCGATTGACTGTATAGAGAAATGCTTAATACAGATAATATAAAAAATAGAATTGACCTCATGTTACGTGTGTTAAACTCACGAATTTAACGATTATTTTTCCTTTAGTCAAAAAATTAACTTTGTTGAATTATTTTTGCAGAGATGTTTGAAATTTTAATTTTAATTCTTTCGGTTTTCATCGGGAGTTTACTGGGACACTTTTTTATCAGAAACAAGAATCTGGCAAAATTCTTATTAATCTTCAGTGGCGCATTTTTTCTGGCAACTGCTGTTCTAGAAATATTTCCGACTGTTTACGAGGTGCACGACCACAGTATCGGACTTTTTGTTCTGGCCGGTTTGTTTTTTCAGATGATTGTAGAATCTCTGAGTAAGGGAGCAGAGCACGGACATGTTCATCTTTCGCATAACAAATCTTTTCCGTTCAGTATATTTTTGGGGTTGTTTTTGCATTCCTTTTTTGAAGGGATGCCTTTACTGCATCAGCATTCGCATAATCTGCTCTGGGCAATTTTCATTCACAATATTCCGGTCGCCATGGTTTTGTATGGTGCGGTTTCTCAGATGAAAATTTCCAGTATTTACAAATGGGGATTCATGTTGGCTTTTGCATTGGCAGGCCCATTGGGAGCTCTTTTTGGCAAAACGATTCTGGCCGATTACCAACATTATGCATCGGCATTTGTAGCCGGAATTTTTATTCATATTGCAACCGTCATATTATTTGAAAGTACAGACAGCCATAAATTCAAAGCCCAAAAGGTTTTGACAGTCCTTTTGGGCTTTTTGGTTGCTTATCTGACCATTTTAGGTCACCAGCATTAAATTAATTATTTTTTGAATTATAAGCGTCGATGCCTTTTTTCATCCATTTCAGGTATTCGTCCACATCGTAAATTGCACCCAATGGCTCATTGTAATTATTCAAATCTTCATCTACGATGATGTAATAAGGTTGTGCATTATTATGGTATTTTTCAATTTCAAAAGCTGTCCATTTATTTCCGATTGTTTTCAGGTTTCTTCCCAAAGCTTCTGAATAAACTTGTTCTTCTTTGGGTAATTCGGTGCGTTCATCTACATACAGAGAAACCAAAACAACATCGTTCAAAAGCAGATTTTTAACTTTCGGATCGGACCAAACGCGCTCTTCAACTTTACGACAATTGGCGCAGGCATGACCGGTAAAGTCAATCATAATCGGTTTTTTCACCTTTTTGGAATGTTCAATGGCATCCGCCATATCCAAAAATGCCGGAATCTGATGTGGTCCGTATTTTTGTCCGGGTAATAATTCTACTGCAGACTCACCTCCGGCAACGGCAACCGAAGCTCTCCCGACTCCGTTGGGTGATTCTGCATAATGAATAGGCGGTGTTAATCCACTTAGTAAATTAACCGGCGCTCCCCACATTCCGGGGATCATATACATCACAAATGAAAAGGTCAGAATCGCAAAAAACAATCTCGGAACACCGATTCTGTCTTCCGGTGCATCCATTTTTAATCGGAATTTCCCTAAAAGGTAAAGTCCCATTAATCCAAATATTGCAATCCAAATGGCTAAGAAAACTTCTCTTTCCAGCCAATGTGCCTGCCAAACCAAATCGGCATTTGAAAGGAATTTAAAGGCAAAAGCCAATTCCAAAAATCCGATGCAAACTTTTACCACGTTCATCCATCCACCAGATTTGGGAAGGGAAGTAAGCCAACTTGGGAATATCGCAAACAATACAAATGGGATAGCCAAGGCCAATGAGAATCCTAAAGAACCTACGGTTAAGGACATATAATTTCCGGTTCTGACGGCTTCGCCCATCAGTCCGGCGATAATGGGAACTGTACATGAAAATGAAATCAAAACCAAGGTCAGTGCCATGAAAAATATGCCGATGTATCCGCCTTTATCAGCTTGTTTGTCTGTATAATTTGCCCATTTTGAAGGTAAAGTAATTTCAAAAGCACCAAAAAATGAAATGGCAAAAACAATGAAGATCACAAAGAATCCTACATTTACCCAGGGATTGGTTGAAAATTCATTGAGAGCAGACTGACCCAAAAATCTTGAAGCAATGAAGGCCAGACCTACAAAAATGATGATGATGGAAAGTCCGTAAATCAAAGCTTTAAAAATTCCCTGACTACGCGAATTACTTTGTTTGGTGAATAGGCTAACGGTAAGTGGAATCATGGGGAAAATACAAGGCATAACCAAAGCAAGTAAGCCGCCGGAAACACCGAGCCAGAAAATTCCCCAAAGCCCTTTTTTTTCTTCTTCAATAGGTTCGTCTTCATTATCAGCTGTTTCGACAGAAGCCGAAGCAAGAGAAACCGAATCATTTGATTCAGATAATTCATTCTGAACAATTACTGTTGAATCCGTTTTTGTTTCATCGGTCAACTCAGTTACAGGAAGGGTTTCCGTAGCTTCTTCCTTGTTATCATCCTGTGCAACTTCTTCTTTTTTGGGTGTTATTTTCACCGAAAAATCAAGCCAGTCGGGGGGTAAACATTTTTCCGCATCACAAACTTGTGTTTCTGCACTGAATTTCACAGTGGTTTCTTTGGGATTTTTTAATTTAATTTTTTGTTTGAAAGTCAGTTTGTTCTCGTAATATTTTTCCTGTTGCTGGAAAAGTTCACTGTATTTATCAAGTAATTTCCCGATTTCCTGTGTTTTGCCAATGAGTTGAACATTTGGGTTATCTTCAAATGTAATCGTCGCCGGAACACCAATTCCGTCTCCGGGATGTTGCTGGGAATACATATGCCAGCCGTTGTCAATTTTTGCGTGAAGCAAAACTTCATATTCATTGTTGCCTAAATCTTTTGTTTCTGTGGTCCATTTGACGGGTGTCAAAACCTGAGCATTTAAAAGAAAAGGAACCAATAAAAGAAAAAATAAAGTCCTCATTTTCATAAAAAAATATTTAAGTATTTGTGTGTGTGTTCTGTAATTTTAAAACGGTCGTCGATTCTTTTCCCAACTACATACAAAATCCTGTCATCATCATCTACCAAAAGCCAGGTATTTTCCTTTTCAGGTTTTGAATATTTTTCGTCTTTGAAAAATTTACTCAGCTTTTTTGATCCTTTCATTCCAAACGGAAAAAAAACATCGCCCGTTTTCTTTTTTCTCAATCTTAGCGGGAATTTTATCTTCTCAAAATCAAGTGATTCATGAGCAGATAAATCTCTCGCATCAGATTTCAAAAGTTTCAAATATAATGGTTTTTCGAGGATTTCATGTTCATTTAATTCAATTTCCGACTCAAAGTTCTCTTGTTTTAAATCGATTAATAATAATTCTTCACGATTTTTGATCAATCTATGCGTTTCGGACTGGATTTCTCCGTTTTCCGAATTCATTAATTTTGTGATTTCCTGCGGGTATTGAAAACCAAATACACGAAACAGATAGAATAAATAAGTTTCCAGAGGGGCTAATTCTTTAAGTTCAGAAATCAAAACAGAAATCATATTACCAGAATTATTAAATAATTGATTTCTAATTAATTGGATATGATTTTGGATTAATTTGGAATCGGAATGTAAATGTTGAATGGTTTGAGCGAAATTCTCAAGGAAATTTGGATGAATTTCTTCTAAATGAGGAATTATCTGATGTCGTATTTTATTTCTGACGTAGTCGGTACTTGAATTGGAGCTGTCTTCTTTCCAGTCCAAATTGTTTTTTTCCGCATATTCCAGAATTTGATTTTTTGAAAAGGGGAGAAGTGGTCTTAAAATTTGTTCGTTTTCAGAACCAATTCCGGTTAATCCTTTTATACCGGTTCCGCGTGAAAGATTGATGAAAAATGTTTCGAATGAATCATTCAAATGATGTGCGGTGAGTAAATAATCAAAATTCTCTTTTTGCATCAATTCTTGAAACCAATTATACCGAAGTTCACGTGCGGCCATTTGAGTTGAAAAATTCCCGGAATCTTTAAATTCTTTCACATCAAATTTTTTGACAAAACAATTCAAATCGTTTTTCAAACAATAATTCCTGACAAATGTTTCGTCTTCATCAGAATCTTTTTTTCTTAATTGGAAATTGCAATGCGCAACTTCGAAATAGATGTTTGACTTAAATAACAAATCGCACAAAACCATACTGTCCACACCACCGCTTACGGCTACAAGAAGTTTTGTGCCGTGTGGAACATTGAGGTTCAGCGATTTTGTAGTTAGTTCATTTTTCATGATTCCTACAAATTTATCCAAATAAAAAAAGGTGCAAAAGAAACTTTCACACCTTTTCAGTTAAACTATTTATAAGATTAATTTCTCGGCAAGACTTTATGTACTTCAAAATTAAAAATAAAACTATTGTCTCGGTAAATATCATTTCTCAACATACCGCCCGAATAAATGAAATCTCTTGCATACGCAGCACGAGAAGGAACAACAACAGCGCCTTGAAAATTATACAAATCTGCCCCACTGGTTTGTGTAGATTGGAAATGCTTCAAACCTTCCACAAATCCTTCAATCATAAAATGCGATTGGTTTATGTCATTACCTGCCAAATCTTCGGTAATTGGCGTATAATAAAAATAAGGATCCCAGGCAGCTTGTCCGGTGGAATTTATGGTATTGAAAAAGTCAGACATGTAGGGTTCATAAGATTTTTCACCTTCTGCTAAATCTTTGTTGGTCGCAATAAATCTTTTGGAATGATAAGAAATCAATAAACTGTCTTGAAGGTTGTTGGTGACGGCTGGTCCTTCTGCAGGAACACCCGGACGCTTAATCACCCAAACACCTGAATTCAGTTTGGTTCCCAATGATTTTAGACTTGGATAATTATCATCTTCTTCATCATCTTCGTCATATTTTTTGATCAAGCCACGTTCAGGATCAAAATAGTGATCCTCCAAATAGGCTAGGATGGCTTGGTCATCTACTTGGTTTTGTTCGTCCTGCGGAAGTTCATTGACATCGTCATCATTTTTACATGCTCCCAAAAACAATCCGGCCACAAGAAGACAAATTCCCCATTTTTTCATCATAACTTTGTTATTTAGTTTGCGAATTTACAAAAATTAAGTTCCTTAAAATAAATTTAACAATGCGTTTAGATAAATTCCTTTGGTGTGTACGTTACTTCAAAACTCGTAGCAATGCCAGCGAAGCCGTTAAAAAGAATCGGGTAAAGGTAAACGGAGAGGTCGCCAAATCTTCCCGAGAAGTAGGGCCTTCTGATATAATTACTGTGCGTAAAGACCAGATTGATTATTCTTTCGAAATATTACAACTTCCCAAAAGTCGTATGGGCGCTAAACTGGTTTCGCTTCATATCGTTGATCGTACTCCACAAGAAGAATTGGCTAAACTCGAACTTCGGAAATTGAGTCAGGATTATTATCGTGAAAAAGGGGAGGGAAGACCTACCAAAAAAGACAGAAGGGATTTGGATGAATTTATTACGGGAGATGAGGAGCAAGAAGAGACTTGATTTCTCCAACGATATCGAACGGACTTTTTTCTTTTACATCAATTTTAAATTTAGCCTCTTCATAAAAAGGACGTCTTTCAAAAAGATGTTTGGCGATGAATTCGGGCATTTCTGTTTCGCTAAGATGTGCAATAATCGGACGGATTGATTTTTCGTGGGTAAGACGGTCTATGAGTTCTTTTGGGGTTAAACGCAGGTAAATGGAGAAGGAGTATTGATTAACGAGCTCTATATTGTTGTAATAAGCAGGTGTACCACCTCCAAGCGATAATACCAAATCTTCATATCGTAACAATACTTCTTCCAAAGCTTCTCTTTCAAACTTTCTGAATTTGATTTCTCCCTCTGAATGAAAGATTTCAGAGATTGTCTTTTCATGTTTGTTTTGTAGGTAAACATCAAGATCGATGAATTCCATGTTTAATTCAGCGGCCAATGCGGTTCCGATTGTAGTTTTACCGCTGCCCATATATCCCAAAAGAGAAATTTTCATAAATTTATTTTATCTCACAAAATTGCAAAAATTCTTATAATCAATTGGTTAAATAGAAGCTGATAAATCTTCTTTAAAAAAATCTCAAAAAGGTTTTGGAATTTAATTCTTATTTCTATATTTGCACCCCGTTAACGTTACAACAGCGGGAAACAAAAGACTCGGTAGCTCAGTTGGTAGAGCACAACACTTTTAATGTTGGGGTCCTGGGTTCGAGCCCCAGCCGGGTCACTTAAAGCGAAATTTTCATTTGAAAGTTTCGCTTTCTTTATTTAGCAAATTTTAAAACATCTGGAAATAAAAAAGAGAGCTCAAGGCTCTCTTTTTTTATATGAAATGGACATTTAGTTCTGAATGACGTATTTCACTGGTAATTGGAATACAAGATTTACAGATGAACCATCTTCCAGTTTTGCTGGTTGGATTGTTCTTCCTCTACTTGCCAGACGTGAAGCAATTCTTTGTAATGCTTTCTCAGATTCTTTACCAAGATCTACATTGATTGCGCCACCGCTACCTTGCATAGCCTGAACTTGAATAATCTTACCAGATTTGTCAATGACAAACTGTAATCTGGTTACTGCTTGTGATTCACCTTTATTGTTCATTACTTCGGCAAAATCAGAAAGCTGATCGATTAGTTCTTCAGTGATATTTTTTTGCAAACATTGTTGCAATTTGGTTTTATCACCTTTGAATTTCTCACAACCTGGATATACAGCCATTTCTGATACCTGACGAGCTGTAAAGTTTCCAACCGGAGCCGGTTTTTTGCCTTCTCCGTCACCTTTCGGTTTTTCAGGTTCAGATTTACCTTTTGATGAAGTCGTTTCTTCTCCTTCTACATTTTTCAAACCAATTAGTTTGTTTTCCATCTCTTCTACCTTTACGATAGGCTCTTCTTTTACCACATTTTCTTTTGGTTCAGGAACAACCACACGTACTTGAGCTACTTCCGGTTCCGGCTCTGGTTCCGGTTCTGGTTCTGGCTCTTCAGGTTTTTCTTCTTCAATGATTTCGGGTTGCTCTACATCTACAAGCGTGATATCGACCACGGTTTCTTCTTTATCATTTTTCGCTAAAACTTGGTTATAAAATATAATACCCGCAGTTATTAACGCAATGATCAAAAGACCCAATAAAAATGCTTTGGTAAGGGTAGAACGTTCGCCCATCCGTAGGTCATACGCACCGTAATCCTTGAATCGCTTCTCAAATACGATGTCGTCCAGCGATCTGTAATTTTTTTCTGACATGACTTTTAGATTTAATTGTTACTACTAGTTCCACTTTTTTCTTCATACACTGCAACTTCGCTTGGCGCAATGTCCACGATACCGTATCGGGAAGATTCGGTAATTTCCATTTCGTCCAAGACGTTCACCAGATTTTCATAGGTAGATTCATCTGTAGGTTTGATGATTACCGTGAAATTATCAGGTGTTTTAGCTCTTTGTCTGGCCGCTAAAATATCGTTGCGGATTCCTTCTTTTGAATAAGAAGTTTCGTACAACTGATCTGCGGTCAGCTTTGTTTTATCCTGCTGATGCCAATACAATTTATTATCACCTCCGATGATAATTGAAATTGAATTACTCAAATCAATTTCCGGAGTATCTTGGTTTAATTCTTTATTGGGATCTTTTGGAGGCATATTCAGTCCCATTACATTGGGTTTACTAAAAGTAGTGGTAAACATAAAGAACGTAATCAAAAGAAAACCTAAATCTGCCAATGGGGTCATATCGACCGCTGTGGATTGTTTCTTGGCGCGTACTTTACCGCCTTTGTTACCACCGTTATTATCTAAAATTTGTGCCATTGTTCAATTATTTAGGTTTAGATTCTGAACTTGTTACCAACTGAAACCTGTTAAAGTCTCTTTCTACCAATTGCTTAATCAGATCCCGGAATTCCGGATACTGAGTATTCACATCTCCTTTGATTGCGAGTTTCAGGTTTGGATCATGTTCAAAACTGAAATCTACCCAATCAATTAACTGAAGGTCTGTACTATCCATAGGAATTCCCGGGATAGTAGATTGTTTCTGACCGTCAGACAAGTTCAAATATTGTTTCAAACTCCTAACTGGAACCGGAATTTCGGACAATTTTAGAAAACTGCTCTTTTCTGCATCTGTAAAGGTAAGCCCATATTTTTTCCCCATTTTTTCCAAAACTGGAAGTTTATTTTTGTCGTCAATGATGCTGAAATAATACTTTCCTTCGTTGTTAATCGTGATACGAATCAGATCACCATCTTGAATTTTAGTTTCAGCAACAGAACTCGGGGTCGTCACAGGAACTATGTCCGGCTTTTTGAACTGTGTGGTTAGGATGAAGAATGTAAGCAACAACCAAGCCATGTCACTCATCGCCGTCATATCCATATGGATACCTTGTCTTTTTGGTTTAACTCTTGCCATTTTTCATTTTTTTATTTAATCAATTAATACGCTCAACGGTTGAAACCGTTTATCAAATCTAAAAAAATGAATTAATGGTGTGCAGCAAATGATTGCTGAATGCTCATTCCTACTTCGTCAATTTTGAAAGTAAGGTCGTCAATCTTATTGGTAATCATGTTATATACAATAATTGCGATTGCTGATGCTCCAATCCCCATACCAGTGTTGATAAGTGCTTCTGCAATACCTACCGATAGTTTAGCAGCATCCGGCGTTCCTCCACCTTCACCCAAAGCAAAGAATGCCTTGATCATCCCGATTACTGTTCCCATCAAAGCGATAAGGGTACCAATCGAAGCGATAGTTGAAATGATAGAAGTGTTTTTCTCCAATGCAGGCATTTCCAAAGTCATTGCTTCTTCCAAAGTTTTGTTAAGCTCGATTAGTTTCTGCTCTTTGTTCATACTGCTATCGTTTGCAAGTGCTTTGTAAGTAGTCAGTCCTTCACGAACAACGTTCCCTACAGAACCTTTTTGCTGATCACAAAGTTCCAATGCTTCATTGATCTGATTTCTTGAAACTAAGTCACGGATATCATCTACAAATTTTGTAGTGTTTCCTTTTCCAGACGCCTTTCCTAATGCAATGAATCTGTCAATACCAAATACAATTACCATCAAAAAGAATGACATAAGGAATGGAATAATCACACCACCTTTGAAAATAATTCCCATAAAGTTTTTAGGGTGTCCTGCATATGAGTCTCCACCTTCAAAATTAGATGGACTTCCAAATAGCCCATAAAATACTGCCATCGCAACACCAATCAAGATAATAATAGTAATAGGTGCATTTAAACCTCCTTTTTTAGTAGATTTTCTAGGTTGAAAAGTTTCATTTGTTTCCATTTCCATTTTTTAATTTAATTATCACTAATTTTTTATTTACAAGAATGCGAATCTATAATTTTATCTTAAATAAACCGAAATTTTGGAATAAAATTTTTGTTCTTAATTATAATTTAACACAAATATCATCACTAAAATAGGAGAATTGATAAAAATAGAACCGTATTCTTTTTGGTTCCAACAAAAACTAAACCAAATTTTTAGAAAGTCCAAAATCTGAAACTTATTTCAAAATATTGAATATATTTACGACAATTAATAGTCTTTAATCCTTACTATTAAAAACATTAAGTTTACAGATATATACTAAAGTTATAATGAAAGTCTATACAAAAACAGGCGATAAAGGCACGACATCACTATATGGCGGTGTGAAAGTATCCAAAAATCATATACGTATTGACGCCTATGGAACGGTTGATGAATTAAATTCGGCTATAGGTCTTATAAGGAGTTCAGAAATAAAATCCGATTCAAAAAATCAATTAATTCAAATTCAAAAAAATCTTTTTCATGTAGGTGCAGAACTTGCAACGCCGCCCGAAAAGTTATTTTTGGCCAATGGTAAGTCAAGATTACCAAAATTAATCGAAGAAGCGGATATCGAAGAATTAGAGATTTGGATCGATAGAATGGAGGAGGAGTTACCCCCTTTGATGCATTTTATTTTACCGGGTGGGAATTTAGCTTCCTCACACACACATCTATGCCGCTGTATTTGCAGAAGAGGAGAGAGAATCACGGTTGCCCTAAGGGAAGTGGAAGAAACCAGAGAAGAAATTTTAAAATATCTCAACCGTTTGTCTGATTATCTTTTCGTTCTGGCGAGAAAAATTGCACAAGATGCCGGACATGAAGAAATAAAATGGTTGCCCAATGAGTAGAGTAGCTCTATTTCTGAACGGACAAAGACCGGATAAAATTCCTGATCTACAGCAGTTTGTGCAAATATTTTGCACCGATGGTGCTTATGCTTATTTAAAAGAACTCAATATTTTACCGGATGTAGTAAGTGGTGATTTTGATTCGATTTCTACAGCTGAAATCCCGGCAGAAATTGAAGTTATCGTAACGCCGGATCAAAACTTCACAGATTTTGAAAAAGCGCTGATGATAATCAAAGAACGAAATTTCACAGAAGTTTACGTCTATGGAAGCAGCGGAATGGAACATGATCATTTTCTAGGGAACTTGACATCAGGACTAAAATTCAAAGATCAATTGACCATAATTTTCTTTGATGATTTTAGTTATTACTTTTTTGCCGATAAGGAAGTTTTTCTGGAAGGATATAAAAACCGAATTATTTCTTTGTATCCGTTTCCCGTTGTGAAAGGAATTATAACCCGTGGATTGAAATATCCTTTAAATAACGAAGATCTTGATCTAACCAAAAGAATTGGTACGAGAAATAAAGCAACAGAAGAGAAAGTTCAAATTTCCCACAAGGAGGGTAACTTGTTGATATTCATTAAACTATAATTTATTTACAAAATCCTATTTAACATAATATAAATTATAGGAAAAAATAAATAAGTATATTTACAATTCTAATTTTCAATATAAAATCAGGATTCATCAAAATCCAGTTCTTCAAAATCCGGATCAAGCTCCAAAGCCTTTACAGGTTGAATTGCATTTCCTGCAATACCTTTTATGGAACCGTACATATCGATTGTATTTGAAATAACTTTCTCAATTTGTTTTTCACGTTCTTTCCATATACGTTGCATGGATCTTTTCTCGGATTCCAATGCGTTTTTCATAGAAGAAAATCCTTCTACAATTGCTTCAATCTGCATTCGAAAATTATTGCTTGTCAAATAATCATAAAGCATATCCATTTTATCGCCTTTGTTTTCCTGAGAAGCCAAAGCCAGACTTACCTGAATAACCGATTCTCTTAATACCAGACAAAGCCCTTTGAATTCTTCATACGAACAGACCCAAACGCCGTTTAGATTTGCAATACGATCATGTCCTGAAGGCATTGCTTCCGTAACCAAAATCCCTACATCAGCTCCTTTTTCACGCATATCGGCCTTGAATTTTTCAATCCAACTTGGTTGAAAATCCTTTGTACGCTTGCTTTCGTAATAAATTTTACCTAAATTTTGACGTGATCTTGTATTTACGATTTGTACGCAATCCCCGCCACGAGCGCCTTTTTTCACTTCCTCAATTGTATCAAGCGGAAATTCAGACATTAGCCATTCTTCGATTGCAAGTTCCTGAACTTCGCCTTGCAATTGCATAGAACCCTGTTCCTGCTTGCGTTTCATTTCTTCCGTAAGTTTTTTCTGATCTTCAAGTTGTTTAAGTAATTCTTTGAATTTTAATTCATTACGTTCCTCTTCTGTCTTTCGGATTTTATCCTTTTCCAGCTGAATGATTTCGTTTATTTTCCGTTGAGATTCCGCTTCTATCGCTTCTCTTAACTCAGATTTTTCACGTTTTAATTTTTCAATTTCGGCTTTTGAACGGTTTAATTCTTTGATTTGCTCAGACTTCTCATTCAATTCTTTTTGCAAGGCACCAAACTGTTCGGCTTGTTCTTCCAGTAATTTTGCTTTTGCCTGTGCTTCGAATTTGGCTAATTTTTCTTTGGTTAACCTTTCCAAAGCAGCTTTTTCTTCGTTTAGCTGTTTCTCCAGACGTTCTTTAAAAAGCTCGTTTTCCTGCTTTTTCTTTAATTCAAATTGCTCTTTTTCCTGGTTAAATTGTTCAAATTGTTTGTCAAGTTTTTGCTTTTCTTCTGCCGCCTGAACCTGATATTTTTGTTTAATTTTTTCTTCTAATTGATGTGCCAGAATATCCTGTACATCAACGGATGTTCCACAATTCGGGCATTTTATTTGAGTAGATGAATTCATAATTTATAAGGTAATTAATTCTTGAAATTTAGTAATTTTTTTAACTTTTAAGTCTTCATTCAGCTGACCAAAACCATAGGCACAAAAAATAAAATCCAAATCATTTTCCTTTGCAGAAAGATAATCGGTTTGCGTATCGCCAACATAAACCGTTTCCGAGGGTTTCAAATGATTTCGCTCCATCAGTAATCGAATATTCTCTGCTTTATTTTTTCCTGTCGCACCGTGAGATTCAAAATCCTTGAATAATTCATTAAAGTTAAAATATTCGATGAACGCCTGAATGTATCCATCCAATGCATTACTCACAATGTACAAATTATGATTTACTGCTAATTTCTCTAAAGTTTCCTGCACATTTTCATAAAGAATTCCACCATTTTTACTCAGGATTTTTTCTTCGTTATCCATGATTTCCGCAATGATTTTTTGAATGAATTCTTCAGTAATTTCCGGGAAAATTATCTTCAAAACATCGCCAATCAATAAGCCCATATATGGATGCATATCTGAAGCAACTAAGGGTCTTTCCAATAAATTATGGCGAGCCAAAACTTCGTTCCAGTTTTCTGCAATGGACGTTGTGGAATCCCAAAGCGTTCCATCCAAATCAAAAATTATGTTTTTATATTTCAATTTTAATTATTTGAATATTAATTAATTATGTAATTTAATTAAACTTAAGGATAAATTAAATATTTAACTCTTATTTTCTTAAATGCTTCCAAATCTTTTTGCCAGGAAGCTTTGATTTCTGCTTCCGAAAGTCCTTGTTCGATTTGTTTTCTCAACTGATCGGTACCTGCCAATTTATCAATCCAAAAGGCTCCCGACTGTTTGATCCAGAACGGGTCTTTTCCTTCGTAATTATTGTACGCGCGTATCAACCATTCCAAATTGATTTCTGATAAAAAATCTGTGTCCGATAAATCTTCGCCATAACAAATTTCTCCGTTAAATCTTGGGTTTTTGGCTCCTTCATTGGGTTTCGGAATAAATTGATACGGCATATTTTTTAAATAAGGAGAACCATAAACCTGAAAAGGCTTGTCGGTTCCTCTTCCCTCGCTCCCATTGAAAGCTTCAAAAAAGCAAGTGGACGGATATAAATTGATGGATTTATCGTTCGGAAGATTTGGGGAAGGCTTTACTGGCAGCGAATATTTCAATTGATGTGTATAATTCCGCAAAGGGATTACAGTTAAATCCGCTTTTGCTTTATTGGCCAGCCAACCTTCTCCGTTGATCATTTGCGCGTATTCGCCAATCGTCATTCCATAAACCACCGGCACTGGATGCATTCCAACAAAAGTCGAATGTTTCATATCGAGCACCGGCCCGTCCACATAATGTCCGTTGGGGTTGGGACGATCCAGGACGATTACCTTCTTTCCGGTTTCGGCAGCGGTTTCCATGATGTAATGCAAAGTTGAAATATAGGTGTAAAACCTCGCTCCTACATCTTGAATGTCAAATAAAACAATGTCCAAATCGGCGTATTGTGCAGCCGTGGGTTTTTTGTTTTTTCCATAAAGCGAAACAATTGGCAGTCCGGTTTTGATGTCTTTTCCGGATTTTACGGTTTCGCCTGCATCTACATCGCCCCGAAATCCATGTTCGGGAGAAAATATTTTTTTAACGTCAATCCCGTTATCAATCAGGAAATCTACAATGCTGATTTGCTCAAAAATCGCACAAGTACTTACTTCTGGATTTTTTTTACATCCTTTTTTACCTATGATTTTACTTCCGTTCGTAATCCCGGTCTGATTGGTCACTACCCCTACTCTTTTTCCTTTCAATTCCGGCAAATAAAGATTAGGTTGCTGTGCACCTGTGATGATTTCGGAGTTCGTAATTAGGGAAACATCTCGTTTCTTTTCAATGTCTTCACCGTCAATTGTTATTTGAGCAAAAGAAGAATTGGCGAGAAATAATGCAATTAATGTATATTTGAAAAGTTTTTGATTCATATTTAAAATTTAAAATATTTTGAATTTCACCTGGTGGTTTGCTAAAAAAATTGCGTTTGGTAAAAGTAGTAAAAATAACCTTTCTACTACGATTATCCGCATCGGACAAATTGCAGTAGCAATCGGAATTATGGTGGCGCTGATTACGATTTCCACCGGAATTGGCGCTCGAAAAGGCATCAAACAAAAACTTGCGGATTTCAATGGACACATTACTATAAAACCTTATAATAGCAATCAATCTTTCAATTCCGATTCGCTTTCGATTCACCAAGGATTTTATCCTGAATTCTCAAGCCTTCCAGAAGTTACACACATTCAAGCGATTGCCGTAAAAGGCGGAATCATCCGGACAGCCGATAATTTTTCGGGAATATTTTTGAAAGGCGTTGGAACTGATTTCGATACAAAAAGATTTGAATCGTATATATTAGAAGGTGAGTTTCCAAAAATTGAAAAGGAAAAAATTTCAAATGATGTGGTGATTTCTAAGAAAATTGCCAATGAACTTCATTTAGACATTGATAGTTCCTTTGTAACTTATTTCATTCAGGACAGTGGAAAGCCTATCTACCGCAGGTTTCACATCACAGGAATTTTCAGTACCGATATCAAGGATTTTGATGATATTTATGTGATTGGCGACATTAAACACGTACAGCGACTGAACAAATGGAATGAAAATGTTGTAGGTGGATTTGAACTGTTTACCAATGATATTGAAAAGTTGGATCAAGTTACCAATAAAGTAAATGATCAGATTGATTTTCAGCTTTATGCGCAATCTGCTACTAGTTCTTTTAGTCAGATCAACGATTGGATTCAGATTTTTGATACCAATATTTTTGTTGTGCTTTTCATCATGATGGTGGTCGTGATTATAAATATGATCATGGTTTTGTTGATTTTGATTTTAGAAAGAACGCATTCGATAGGTTTACTCAAAACACTTGGAGCGTCTAACTGGCGTGTGCGAATGATATTTATCTATTACGCTGTATTTATAATGATACCGGGATTAATAATTGGTAATTTATTGGGGATTGGCTTGTTGTTAATTCAGAAATACTTTCATGTGATTAAGCTACCGGCAGAAAATTATTATTTATCAACTGCGCCTGTTTATTTGGATTTAACTCAGGTTTTATTGCTCAATATTTGTGCGATTCTGATTTCTGCACTTATATTGATAGTCCCTTCCTATCTGATTTCTAAAATAACACCTAATCAAGCTATGAAAACTAATGAGATGTAAAATTATTTTTTCACGAAATAATTAGGTCATTTGTTAATAAACCTCTATTTTTGCAATGAAAATAGATAGAAATACTATTTTCATTAGGTTTAAGTTGGTTAGGGGGAATACCCTCGTTCTTTATTGAGCGAGGGTTTCTTCATTTATAAAGGTTAGTTTTCAATTATTTTACAATAGTTTGTAACAACTATGCTATTTTTGCATACTTATACATCGGGTCGAGTTGAAATCCAAGGAAACTGAATTTACAGAATTAATCGAAAGCAATCAGGGAATTGTGCATAAGGTCTGCCGCATATACAGTGACAGCCCCGAAGCGCATGAAGATTTGTTTCAGGAGATTGTTTTGCAGCTATGGAAATCATTTGATTCATTTAAAGGTGATTCGAAATTCAGCACTTGGATGTACCGTGTTGGTTTGAATACCGCAATTACATTAATCAGAAAAAAAAATAAATTAATTCCAACTTCATCTATTGATAGTCAACCCTATTTTGATTTAAAAGCCGTTGAACATGATGATGAAAAGGAAGAAAGACTCAAACTGCTCTACAAAGCCATAAAAAAACTGAATGACGTGGAAAGAGCTTTGGTATTGCTATATCTTGAAGATATGCCTTACAAAGAAATCGCTCAGACACTCGGAATTTCTGAAGTTAATGCCCGCGTAAAAATGAATCGGGCAAAAGATAAATTAAAAGAAATGATGATCTCTAAATAATGAACGAAAAAGAACTCAATATAAATGATGAATTGGATGATTTGAAATCGTTGTGGAAGAACCAGCCTGATGAAAAAAATTATGACAAGGAAGATATCTTCAAAATGATTCATCGCAAATCTGTCAATTCTGTGCAGTGGTTATTTATCATTACTATCATTGAATTTCTATTGGGAATACTCATGTCGCTTTGGAGTATTTTCTCTGGGCAAAAAATGTATTCACCCGAAACTCTTGACGCAATCGGACTGGAAACTTATTCCAAATTTGAAAGTATTTCACATGTAGGACTAATCGGATCGGTTCTTTTCATTTCGGTAACTTTTTATTATTACCGGAAAATATCATCTGCTCTTTCAGTCAATAAGCTCATGCAAACCATAATGCGCTTCCGAAAAACCATTATGTGGCTGATTATCTGCTGGGTTTCGTTTTCTTTTATTTTGATCATTCCTTTGGTAATGGAAATGGGCGAAAATACCTATTTGAATACAGTGAATCATGAAAACGAAACCCTTGAACAAATGAGGTTGCAAGCAAAGAAAACCGCTTGGATATTTGCCGGAATCATGATTGGGTTCATCACTATTTTCTGTGCAATCTATTATGGAATTATCTACGGAATTTTTCTGCGCAGACTCGGAAGAAACCTCAAGGAGCTTAAAAACATTGAAAACTAAACTCTATCTTTGCGTTTATGAATTCCAAAGGAAAACAAATCATTTCGATTTTTACCGCTGTCATTTTGATGATGGTCGTTTTCCTTCAACCTGTTCATCAGCTGGCTCATAACCACGTTGAAAATCATCAGGAATCATCCAACTCAAAGCACCAAAATCCCGAAATCCAACACGGAAATCTTTGTTTTCTTTGTGATTTTACCTTACCGGCCACAACCGGATTTACCACATCAACCTTTGAATTCAGTATTCAGGATCAACCATTTTTTCTTCCTGAATCATTTGAATACAAACCACTTCATTCAATCCAAACCCAAAGCGCAAAACAGCTTCGCGCACCACCATTTCTTGCATAAAACTGCCTTTGAACGAATAATTATTTATTCTAACTAAAAACATTTTTAATGCAAACCAATTATGGGTGGATATTGCTTTTATTTTTAAGCATATCCGCAAATTCGCAAATTATCATCAGCGGAAATATTCGGGATAATTATGGAATTCCGGTTCAAGAAGTGAGAATTACTGCACAAAACGCTTCGGTTTATTCAGATGCCGAAGGGAATTATTCACTGCCTATTCCCAATCCCGGAAAGACAACGGTCCGACTGGAAAAAGAAGGATTCCAAACGCTGGAAGCCAGGCTGGAACTTAATTCTTCTCAGGTCAGGAATTTCATTTTGACCGAAGAAATTTACGAATTAAGCGAAACCATCATTCAACATTCTCACGAAAAAAAGATTCAAAACGCCGAAACCGTCAATGCCCAATTTTTAAAAGAAGAATTTTCGGGTTCGCTTGCCAAATCACTTGAGAAAATTCCCGGAATTCAAGCCATGGAAATCGGTTCAGGAACATCCAAACCGGTCATCCGCGGGCTTGGATTCAACCGGATTTCAGTCGTGGACAACGGAATCAAACAGGAAGGGCAACAATGGGGCGCCGACCATGGATTGGAAATCAATCCCTGGAGCATTGAGAATCTGGAAATCATCAAAGGAGCCCATACACTCGAATACGGAAGTGATGCGATGGGCGGTGTGATTTCTATCAAAAACAATCAGAAACCACTTCCCCACTCTTTCAAAGGCGAATTGAATTTAATGGGAAGATCGGCCAATCAGGCGTTTGGTTCTTCCTTTAATCTGGCGCAGAGAGGCGAAAGTTTTTACTATAAATTGTCCGGGAATTATACCGATTTCGGGGATTATTCGGTGCAGACCGATCAGATTGTTTACCTCTCACGCAACATCCCGATTTTCAATCAAAGACTGAAAAACACGGCCGGAAGGGATTATGCCGTTTCAGGGCAAATCGGTTATGTTTCACCAAGATTTGAAACCGTGCTGAACATCAGTAAATATTATCAGAAACTTGGCTTTTTCCCGGGAGCGCACGGCGTTCCTACACTCGATCGGGTGCAGGATGACGGCGATCGGAGAAACATCGAATTTCCTTATCAGAACGTCAATCATTTTAAAATAAGCAGTGAATCCACCTTGCGTTTCCATGGAAATTCTTTGAGTTTTTTGTTGGGTTATCAGAACAATCACCGTCAGGAATGGAGTGAATTTCACACGCATTATGGAAATAATCAGCAACCGCCACTAATAAATCCCAATTTGGAACTGGATTTTAAATTGGCAACTTATGATGCGCAGGTTAAATACCAGCATCGTTTATCAAAGAATTACAAATGGAACTTTGGTGTGCAGTCGCAAATTCAATCCAATAAAATCAGCGGATACAATTTTTTGCTTCCGGAATTTGAACGCACCAATCTTTCTGCTTTTGTCATCAATAATTGGGATATTTCGCCGCAATGGAATTTGAATTACGGCATTCGTTACGATTTTACAAAACTAAAAACTTCGTCATTTTATGACCGATATTTATTTGAATTCCTGATGAATAACGGACATTCGGAGTCTGAAGCCAATCAATTTGCTTTGAGAAGCACTGATTTGGATAAGGATTATCATAATTTTAATTATTCGGCCGGGGTTTTATTTCAGCCCGATAAAAATTGGGATTTCAATCTGAATTTTGCGAGTAATTTCCGTATTCCGACTGCTATAGAACTCGCTTCCAATGGTATTCACCACGGCTCTTTTCGTCACGAAAAAGGAAATCCAAATATCGACCCCGAAAATGGCTGGACTGCCGATCTGAAAATCGCTTTCCATCCGAAAGATTGGAATTTTGAACTAAATCCTTATTTCTACTATTTTCAGAATTATATTTTTCTGGAGCCGAGCGGAATTTTCTCGCCTTTGCCTCACGGTGGACAGATCTATCAATACACGCAAAGCGAAGCCTTGATTACGGGAGTTGAATTCAAAGTTGAAAAAGAATTTTTTGAAAAATTAAATGGTTTGCTGACGCTGGAATATCTCTACAACCAACAAATCAATCAATCTGGAGATTTTCCTTTGCCATTCAGTCCGCCGATGACGATTTTCAATGAATGGAATTATAAAATCATTCAAAACCGTGGATTTTTGGATCATTTGGAAGTTTCGGCTAATGTGAAATTTACGTCGGCTCAAAAAAGAATTGCAAGAAATGAAGAAATAACGGACGGTTATACCCTTTTCGGTGCCGGAATGAAAGCCGGTTTCAAATGGAATTCTTTCCAGCCCAATTTGACTTTGACGGTTCAGAATCTGACCAATGAAAAATATTATAACCACATCAGCTTTTACCGCGCATTGGAAATTCCGGAAATGGGAAGAAACATTCAGCTGATTATTCAAATTCCGTTTGGAAAATGAGTGGGATGAAGAAACATATCGCTTCCTATTTGCTAATCGGGATTTTTTTATTGCCCAATTTGCTGAATATTACTCATTTTATATGGGTAGATCATAATGAACAGTCAAATTCCTATGAACTAAACAAAGTTCAAATTCAAACTAAAAAGGCGGAAGACCACAACTGCGAACAGTTTTTCTTCAAAGTTCCGGCTTCCAATCTGCTTGACCTGAGTTACAAAGAATTTGGAAAGTCAGAAGTATTCTATCAGTCCGTTTCTGACCGGATTTTTCTAATCTATTATGAGCAAAGAGAGAATTTAAATTTATTTTTAAGGGGACCACCTAATTATAGTGTTGGTTTAATTAATCAACTTATCTAATTTATAATCAACAATTTAAAAATAAATAAAAATGAAAAATATAATTAAAAATTCAATGCTAATTTTGATTGGAACGTTTGGAATGATTTCTTGTTCGAGTGACGATGACAGTATCGATACGCAAAAGCCGATGATCATTTTAAATCAACCACTAGACGAGACCGAATTCCATTTTGGAGAAAACCTTCATATTGAAGCTGAATTTTCGGACAACGTTGGATTGGCTTCCTATAAAATCGAAATTCACAGTGCCGGTGATGGGCATACGCATAAAACTTTGGTAGGAACCGAATGGTTTCACACCGAAACGCATCCGATTGCAGGAAATCCGACGCATTATATCGCTCAAAGAGAGATTTTAATTCCATCGGAAATCAATGGAGAACCTGTTCTAGAAGGGCATTATCATTTGGGAATTTATTTGGTGGATACATCAGGAAATGAGCAGCAATTATTTGTTGAAGTTGATATTCACGAAGCGCATTAATAATCCTATTTCTAAATAATATCGGAAGAGATTTTTCGAAAGAAAAGTCTCTTCTTTAGATTTGCAGGAATGCTTCAGGAAGTTTAATTTAGCGGTTCTTAATTATACAAAACAATGATAGCAATAGCAGACAGCGGCTCGACCAAAACGGACTGGGTGATTTTAAATGAAGATTTAACCGAAAATTTCAGAACCAATACCATCGGATTTAATCCTTACCACATTGACGCCAAATCAATTGAAGCGGAAATGTTCAAAAATCAAGAACTGAAAGCCATTGCTGATCAAATCACAAAAGTTTATTTCTACGGCGCCGGTTGTTCGGCTGATTTTCTGCGTGAAATCGTAAAAAACGGTTTTAAAGATTATTTTACACAAGCCGAAATTCACATCGACCACGATTTATTGGCGGCTTGTTATGCGGTTTATCGCGGCACTCCTGCCATTGTTTGCATTATGGGAACAGGTTCAAACGCTTGTTATTTTGACGGAGAAAATCTGAAAGAAGCCACTCCTTCCCTCGCCTATATTTTGGGTGACGAAGGAAGCGGAAGTTATATGGGCAAAAAATTATTACACGCGTATTTTACCAAAAAAATGCCAAAACATATTGCCGATAAATTCCACGAAACCTATAATCTGACTATCAGTGAAATGAACGTAAATGTTTACCAGAAACCACTTGCAAATGCTTATCTGGCTTCGTTTAGCAAATTCGTTTACGAATACAAAGATGAGCCATTTATGCAAAATCTGATTTATACTTCGATGGAAGCATTTTTTGAAAATCAGGTTTTACCCAATCCCGAAGCAAGAGTTTCGGAAGTGAATTTCATTGGTTCTGTGGCGCATTATTACGAAGAAATCATTCGCGCGGTGGCAGCGACTTATCATCTGGAAGTCGGGCATATTGTGCGAAAACCGATTGACAATTTAGTGGATTATCACAAAACCTACATTCTTTCGAAATGAAGCAAGAAGAAATCGTTGTAATTTCCTACAACACGCCGCACCGTAAAACGCAGGATGTTTTATTTCAACTGAAAGCCAGAGGATATCAAAATGTTACGGTTTTGGCTTTGCCTTTTGTCCTTCGTGAAAATCCATTCAAACCGATTTATGCGCACCGTCCTTCCACAGCAATTGATGTGATGCCAGAGGTTTTATGTGAACGTCTTCATTTCCGATTTAAAGAAGTAAAAGTGGACGAAATAAATGCTTATCTGAATCAACATAAAGCCGATTTTATTATGATTGCAGGTGCCGGATTATTGCCCGACGAATTGGTTGAAAACCATAAATTGATTAATTCGCATCCGGGTTGGTTGCCCAAAGTTCGTGGATTGGATTCCTTGAAATGGGCGATTCACAACCAACAACCTTTGGGCGTGACTTGCCATTTTGTGGATTCGGAAGCCGATGCCGGTTTTCTGATCGAGCAGCGTGAGGTTCCGGTTTATGCCAATGATACTTTTCATTCGGTTGCCTTTCGTCAATACGAAATCGAAATCGATATGCTGGTAAGTTCCATCGAAATCATTCCTACAAGAACTGAATTTCCTTCGCTCAGTACAACTGAATTTGAAGCCACTCGCCGAATGCCCAAATCGATTGAAGAGAATTTAATGGCTGATTTTGAAGTGTATAAAAAGGGATTTATTCAAAGTTGATTTCCTCTTGATGTAAGACTTGGCCGTATTCGGTCAAAACAAATAATTTATATTTCCTTTTATCAGGTAAAATCAATTCGACATTTTGATTGGGTTTAATTTCTTGAATGGCTACTGGAATAGGATTTGTGAAAATTTCATCATCAGCATAGTACACTTGAATAATATTTCCCTGCAGACCGTTTTGGAATTGGAAAGTATAAGTTCTGCGACCAACTTTAATCCATTCATCGGTTTGCGGAAAAAATACTTGAATATCAAAAAAGCCGTCTGATACTGTCCAGATCTTATTTTCTGAATTTACCAATACGGAAGGCGCTGTAATTTTTGTGCTGACATTGTTTCGTCTAGAAGCTGTTCCTAAATCCGAAAAAATATCTTGCTCTATGGTCAGTGGATTCACATTTGTTATTTCATAAAAACGCTGTGCCATGGTTTTCCATTCATTGCGTTGTTTTTCTTCAATATGACCATGACCGGCATATACCAGCAGTTTTTTCTTTTTATTATAAATTTTCTTCAAATTTTCAGCCTGAACAGAATCTCTGAAATTCATTTGTTTCATTCCTTTCAAATCACTTTCAATTCTGCTTTCGTATGAATGTATTTCAAAACCTAAATTAATTGCTTCTCTCAACAGATTCCCAAACTCGGGTTCAGGTGTGTAAAACCCTGATTTTAATGTCGGAACACCATTTACAAAAGCAGAATCTTCTTCGGTCAAAGCCTCAAATGCAATTGCTTCAAAACCCCGCTTTTTGAAATCTTCGAGCATAGATGCAAAGAAAATGCGGTTTTGAGGATTCATGTGATTTTCGTTAAACATCACAACATCCTGGTTTTGAGTTTGATTCAAAATAAATTCTTTTGCATCTCTCGGTTGAAATTCATCTTCGATTTCAAAAGGCTTTCTTATTTGATATTGAAATATATTAGCAATCATCATATCTCTTGTTTCAAAATCGCCAATAAAACTTAATGCCGTTGCTTTAATTTGTTTGCCCAATGCCGTAGTGTCATTTTGAGAATTTATGTATTTTAAATAATTACCATAGGGTGTGCTGAACAATAAATCTTGCTCTTTTAATTCTCCAAAAAATTTATTATTTATGCCAAATAAAAGATAGTTCTGTTCACGATAAAAATGAACATTGTAGGGATCTTTGTCATAAAATGGATTATTTACATTTATGAACCTCAAAAGACCCTCTCCTTTTTCGATAAAAGTATCAGTTATTTTAAACGAATTGAAGGAATAAAAATAAGTAATGCCGGATTGAAACTTATAATAATCGGTATTTGTAAATGTTTTTTGAATATCGGATAAGTTTTCGCTCTCATAATAAAATCCAAACACATTATTATAATCCGATTGGGTATTGAAAGTGAAGAGAACCTGATGATCCGGTTTCTTTTTGACCTTTGAGGTTAATAATGATGTAAATTCCCGGTTCTCAATCCAGATATTTTCTTTATTCTTTTCGAATTTAAAATAATCGCCCAATAAATAAAGTTCAATGGAGTCAAGTGGCGCACCCAATTTTACCATTTTTAGTGTAGAATCATCACTCGCAACAGTTTGTTGTGTAGAACGAAGATAATTGGTGCTGCAAGAAAAGTTAAAGTAAATTATAAATAAACCCAATAATACCTTTTTCATATTTTTCATCGCATTTCCAATACTTCTCTGACTACCATTCGTTGATTTTCAATCAGATTTCCTCGGAAACCGATCTCCTCTCCCACTTCAAATTGTCTGTATTGGGCAGCGTTTTCTCCAAGATTCGGAATGCTGATGACGGCCGTGTATTCAATACCTTTATTATTGTATAGCACAATGGTTTGTCCGTCTTTTTCCTGAATTACGTTTGAAATAGTTCCGGTGATGGTGGTAATTCCTTCGGTCCAGACTTCATTTTGGGTTGATGTCATTTCGCCGGATTCGGTGGCTTCAGTGTTTTGTTTGTTGGCTTCGCAAGAAAAATTGAAGAATATAAACGAAGCCATAACGCTGATGTATAAAGAGAATTTCATAATTATAGATTTTTAAGTTAAACGAATTTAAAATATTTTATTCAAATTTTTGACCAAAACTGTAACAACTAAGAATTACCTTTCGTCTTTTGTACAGAAACTGATTACCGAATTGAAAATATTTCAGTTAAATAGCGAACAAGAATTGTTGAAACAATGTCAAAAAGGCGATCGTCAGTCGCAAATGACTTTGTACAAAAAATATGCGCGCGCTATGTACCAGGTAAGCAGAAACATAATTAAAGACGAGATGAAAGCCGAAGAAGCCATGCAGGACGCATTTTTATCGGCATTTGAAAAACTGGACGAATTCAAAGCAGAAGTAACTTTTGGTTCCTGGCTGAAGAAAATTGTAATCAACAAATCACTGGATTACCTCAAAAAGGAGAAAATGTATCAGAATGCCGAATCGGCAGAAAATCTTCAGCTTTTGGAAGATTCTGAAGAAATTGACCTGAGCGAAAAGATTGAAGCCGTCAAAAAAGCAATGAATAATTTGCCTGAAAATTATCGGATTATTCTTTCGCTTTATTATCTGGAAGGATACGATTACGAAGAGATTTCAGAAATATTAAATCTGAGTTATGCAAATTCAAGAGTAATGCTCAATAGAGCTAAAAATAAATTAATTACACTTTTAAATTAAAGTGATGATGGAAGATAATTGGAAAAAAATATTTGAAGATAATAAGGAGAAAATCCGGGAAGAATTTACACTTCCTTCCGGACACGAAAAACGATTCCTTGATAAACTCGAACAGGAATTTCCGCTTGTTGAAAAACCAAAATTCAATTATTGGAAAGTCGCAGCAGTCCTGATTCCTTTGATGATGTTGTCCATTTATTATTGGACAGAAATTCGACCGGAAAATCCCGATAATCAAAGTTTTTCGCTTGCTGAAATCTCGCCTGAACTAAGTGAAGCCGAAAATCAGCTTGCTTATCTGGTCGAAATGAACGTAAAAAAAGTAAAATCAATGGAAACCGAAGAAAACCGTGAGTTGGTGGATAATTCGCTAAATCAGCTTCAGAACCTACAGAGAGATTACAATCATTTGCTTGAAGATTTAAAAGAAAGTGGTGGAAATCCGCAGGTAATGAAGTCTGTACTTATGAATTTGCAACTGCAGGTCGAAGTTTTAGAAACCGTTCTTACTCAAATCAATACCATTCAAGAATTTAAACACAATCAAAATGAAACGATATTATAGCCTTTTCCTGTTCATATTTTGGGGAATTCAGTTCGCCACCGCAACCGGTCCGGCAGCAATTGAAACCAAAATCATCGATAAATCTTTTACCGTGAATCCCAATGCTGAACTGCGCATCAGCAACAAATACGGAAATGTCAATATGACCACCTGGGACAGAAATACGGTCGAATTTCATATCGAAATCAAAGTTGATGGCGCCAATGCCGACCGCGTAAAAGAACGCATTAATTCGATTTCGGTGGATTTTAGCGCAAACCCAAATCTCGTTTCGGCCGAAACAATCATTAAAAACATTCGGAACAGCAATAATATCAACATTACGATTCACTATTTCGTGAAACTCCCAAAAAGCAATAATATCAACATTACCAACCGCTATGGAAATATTTCGCTGGATCAGCTCAAAGGAAATTCGGTCATTCATCTGGATTATGGAAATATGAGTTTGGGGAAAATGGAAAACGCGTTGAATACCTGGGATTTGGACTATGTAACTTCTGCCAGTGTGGATTTTGTAAAATCGGTGCAACTTACGATGGATTACAGCCGGATCAATATTTCAAAATCTGAAGTTATCAATCTCAATGCGGATTACAGCGATGTAACCATCGGTCAGATTTCCGATTTGGTCAGCAGTATGGATTATGGAAATCTTTTCATTGAACAAGCCGGTTCGGTTTCAAGTGTATCTGAATATACAAATCTGAAAATCAATAATGTACAGACCAGTTTTGTTTCATCTATGAGCTACGGCTCCATTGCCATCGGAAATGTCCGAAAAGGATTCAATAAAATTTCGATTGGAGCTGATTATTCTGATGTTTCCATCGGAATGGATTCCGGAGCCGGATATACGCTCACCGGAAATTTCAAATACGGCGGAATGAAATTTCCATCCAACGTGAATATGTCCAAACAAATCGAAAAATCAGTGGCCAAAACCTACGAAGGCAAAGCCGGAGACGGTTCCGGAGAGGTATTGATCAATATGAATTACGGTAGCGCAAAAATTAAATAATCAGAAATCAAATAATTATGAAAACATTTATCATCACCGCATTTTTTGGTCTTTCCCTGATTTCCTGTGCGCAGGAAACTGTAAAAGGAAACGGAAATTTCAGTACAGAAATCAGAAACGTCAATGAAAATTTTGAGGCAGTAGGTTCGTCAGGTGCTTTCGAAGTCGTTATAAATGATGCCCCACAGGACGGAAAAATTAAGCTCGAAGGAGACGCAAATATTTTGGGAAAAATAATTGTCGAAGTAAAAGGAAATTCCTTGGTTTTGGAAACTAAAAAAGGATTTAATCTGAGTTTTAAAAAACCGGTAAGAATTACAATTAATGCTCAGAACTTGAAATATTTAGGGCTTTCAGGCTCCGGAAGTATAAAAGCAAAAGGTACCCAAAATGTAGAGGAATTTACAGCGGCTATAAGTGGATCTGGAGATATAGAGGCAAAAGTTTCAGCCCATAAAACATCCACCGCTATTTCAGGATCAGGAGATATCACATTGTCTGGTAAAACCAAAGTTTTGAAGGTGGCGACATCGGGTTCGGGAGACGTTCACGCCTTCGACTTAGATGCAAATGATGTGGAAATTGGAGTTTCGGGCTCAGGCGATACAGAAGTTAAGGTTTCCGAATCTTTGACAGGCGGAGTTTCCGGTTCCGGAGATATTTTTTACAAAGGAAATCCAACTAAAATTAAAGTTGCATCGGGTGGATCCGGAGATGTGATTGATGCCAATTAAAGTGAATCTTAGCTCAGATACTTTCTTTCAGAAAGAATCCTTGTCGTAATTTTCGGGCAGGGATTTTTGTTTTGAATAGTCAAAGGATTTTGAATAAACCTTATATTTACGCATAAATTAATTTCACTCTGATGGATGAACGATTAGAACATTTGGAAGCGGATTTCAGACTTGCCGATCAGCTGATTGCCGACACGGAATTTGAAGAAGCAAAAGCAATACTTTTCAGAATTATTGAAGAAGAACCTAGATTTGGAAAGGCTTACAACCATATCGGCTGGATTTACGAAACCAAAGAAAAAAGATTTCGAGAGGCTGAACGTCTTTACAAACAGGCGATGGAATTCACACCCGATTATCCGGCTCCTTACATCAATTTATTGTATCTCCTCAACACTGAACTCCGCGGTGCAGAAGCAGAAGCGCACATCGAAAAAGCAAAAGATGTCGTGGGAATCAATAAAATTTCGCTTTATACCGAATGGGCTTATATGTTGGAATATTCTGGAAGATTTGAGGAAGCGATTGCGAAATACAAGGAAATCATCCCTATGCAGAATAACCTCGAAAAATTAGATCAAATCAAAACCGACATTGAGCGTTGTCGCAAAAAAATGGAATTATTGCAGTTGTAATCAGCGCTCAAACTTAAAAATCTCCGTTCTTTCATCCTTTTTACCGGACAATTTATTGGCAATAATCTGTGCAGCAATCATACTGAATGTGATGCCATTACCGCCATATCCAAGCGCAAAAAACATTCGGTCTTTGCCCGGCCAGGTTCCGATGTAAGGCAATCCGTCTTCCGTGGAGCTGAAAGTTCCGCACCAGGCCATATCGGTTGTAAACGGAATCTCTGGATATATTTTACTGAATTTCTTCTCAAGTTTCTGAATTTTCTCTCTAAGCAAACTGTCGCGTCGCACCGGATCTCTGAAATCTTCGTCTTCTCCTCCAATCATTATGCGATTATCGGACGTGGTTCGCATATAAACGTAGGGAGAATTTGTTTCCCAGATCAGACTTCGTTCCGGCCATAATTCTTTTTCTGCAACCGGATAGGAAACTAAAACATAAGTTGAAATCAGTTTCATCGGATTTTTTGGCAAAAACTGTCCCGCTTCAAATCCCGTTGCAATCACCACATATTTACATTGAATCTTTTTGCCTTCCTGCGTTTCCAACTCATAACCGTTTTTGACTTCTTTCCATTTCACAATTTCGGTATGTGAATAAAGTTCTAATTCCTTTTTGTCCAAATGAAATTTTAGCAGTTTTGTAGCCGCCGAGTAAGTATCCATCATGGCTGCTTCCTTGTTTTTTAAAGCTGCCGGATAATTCAATTTGTGTTGTGTTTTAAGCTTTTTATCGTCAAGGAATTCCACTGGCAAACCATGTTTCTGCCTGATTTCAAATTCTCTTTCCAATAATTTGATGTCTTTTTTAAACGATGCCAACCAAAGACTTGAAAGGTTTTGAAAACCTGCATCGGCATTGGCTTCTTTCAGAACTTTTTCGATGTCTTTAATCGATTGCAAACTCGCGTGATAAGCTTTTGCAGCTGCCTCCTCGCCTACTTTCTTTTTCATTTTACAGAGCGGAACATCGATTTCATATTGAAGCTGAGCACTGCTCGCTGCCGTACTTCCGGTGGCGATGGTGCGTTTGTCAAAAACACTGCATTTTATTCCAGCTTTGCAAAGTTCATGCGCCACAAGCGCGCCCGTAATTCCGGAGCCAATCACTGCAACTTCGGTTTTATGGTTTTTGCTTAATGGGTTATAATAATTGAAAAGTTCATTTTTAACGATCCAAAAAGGCAATCCGGAATGTAAATCCATAAATTTGATTTAGGATTTAAATTTAGTCGAAATTTCCCATAAAAAAGCCTCAAAATCAAAATTCTGAGGCTTTCTGTTTATTTATATTTTTTATTAATCTAAGCTTTCGAAACGACGATGGTTTTGGTATTTACAAATTCGCGAATTCCGTCTTCTGAAAGCTCTCTTCCAAATCCCGATTTCTTAACGCCTCCAAATGGAAGTTTCGGATCGGAACGAACCAATTCATTAAAAAACACAGCGCCTTCATCAAATAAATGAGCTTTATCGGTGTATTTATCTACATTCACTGAGCATATGGAAACACCTAATCCAAAAGTAGTTAGATTGCTTAATTCAACTGCTTCTTCAAATGTCTTTATTTTTGAAACAACGGCAACCGGCCCGAAAGTTTCTTCTTTAAATACTGGCATTTCAGAAGTTACTTCGGTCAAAATAGTCGGTTCATAAAAAGCATCTTTGCGCTTTCCTCCTACCAAAATTTTGGCACCCATTTCTACCGATTTATTGACTTGTTCTTCGAGTTCTTCGGCCAAATCGATTCTCGCAAGCGGTCCGATTTCCGTGGATTCATCAAAAGGATCACCCATTTTCAAAGCTTTTACTTTGGGTGTGAATTTGGTTAAAAATTCTTCATAAATTCCTTCTTGCACCAGAAAACGTTTGGCTGCGATGCAACTTTGTCCGGCATTTCGATAACGCGCATTGATGGCTTTGTCAATGATTTTATCCAAATCGGCATCGTCCATAATGATGAAGGCATTGCTTCCACCCAGTTCCAAAACTGATTTTTTGATTTCCTTTCCGGCAATCGAAGCTACAGAAGAACCTGCTTTTTCGCTTCCAGTAAGCGAAACAGCTTTGATGAAAGGATGTTCAATGATAGTCTGAATATATTTACTTTCCAGAGATAGGTTGAAATAAAAACCTTCTTCAAAACCCGCTTCCAAAAAGATTTCTTCAATGATTTGAGCTGATTTGGGAACATTGCTCGCGTGTTTGACCACAATTGTATTTCCGGCAAGAATGGTAGGAACCGCAAATCGGAATACTTGCCAAAACGGGAAGTTCCAAGGCATTACACCTAAAATCACACCCAAAGGTTCGTATCGAACGGTTGCCTCGTATCGTTCGGTGGAATATTTTCGGTCTTTCAGGAATTCATCGGCATGTTCGGCATAGAACTCACAGTTCAGTGCTGATTTTTCAATTTCGGCAATGGATTCAAAAACAGGTTTACCCATTTCTTCTGAAATCACTCTTGCATATTCCTGTTTGTTTTTCAGCAAAATTTCGCCGACTTTCCGGATTTTATCCACCGGACGGTTTCTGTAATTTGCTTTGTTTTTGATGAATAAATCATTTGCCTGTTCTATTTTCTGAACGGCCTGATCTATCGTGATATATTGATTTGACATATTCTTCTTAAGCAGGCGTATGATTTTTAATCCTATCCAAATAAGCGCCTTCTGCCACTTCCGGATATAATTCATCATAACGCATCACACTATTTACTTCAGCTCTTAGGTTGATGTAAGTTCTGTCGATTTCACTGTGGTGAACCAATCCTGCGGCAGAAATCAATTCCCCAAAACTCTTCATGGTATTTTTGTGGAAATTGTAAGTTCTCAATGCCTTGTCTTCCACATCCAAACCTTTGACCAGATCCGGATCCTGTGTTGCAACTCCTGCCGGACAAGTGTTTTTGTTACATTGCAAAGCCTGAATACAGCCTACTGCCAGCATCATAGCACGGGCACTGCTACACAAATCTGCCCCTATGGCAAGAACGCGTGCAATGTGAAAACTACTGATGATTTTTCCGGAAGCAATGACTTTAATGTCTTCCTTCAAAGCATAACCTCGCAAAGTATCTACTGCAAAAGCAAGTCCGTCCAGTAAGGGCATACCAAGCGAGTTGGAAAATTCTACCGGTGCAGCTCCTGTCCCTCCTTCTCCACCGTCAATGGTAATAAAGTCTGGTTTTAGACCTGTTTTTACCATCGCTTCACAGATATCTATAAACTCTTCTTTTCGGCCGATACACATTTTAAATCCGACCGGTTTTCCACCTGAAAGATCACGCATTTGATGAATCAGTTTCAACAATCCCTCTGCATCTTTAAAAGCTGAATGCGAAGGTGGAGAATCTACTTCAGTGTGTGGTGTTACCCCACGAATAGCCGCAATTTCGGGCGTATTTTTACTTGCCGGAAGAATCCCTCCGTGACCCGGTTTTGCACCTTGAGAAATTTTCAACTCAATCATTTTTATATTCGGATGAGCGGCTGTTTTTTCAAATTTTTCAGGAGAAAATTTACCATTATCTGCACGACAACCAAAATAACCTGTTCCAACCTGCCAAATCAAATCTCCACCCGGTTCCAAATGATAAGGACTTACCCCACCCTCTCCGGTATTGTGTGCAAATCGTCCCATTTTTGCTCCTTTATTCAAAGCCAAAACTGCATTTTTACTCAAAGAACCAAAACTCATCGCAGAGATATTCAGTAAACTTGCCGAATAAGGCTGTGTACAATGTTCACCACCAATCATAATGCGTGGATCTTCATCTACTTTTACTCTTCCGGCATACATAGAATGATTCATCCATTCATATCCGGGTTCATAAATATCCATTTGCGTCCCAAACGGAACTGTATCTGTAACATTTTTGGCACGTTGATAAACCATGCTTCGCATTACACGATCCAGTGGTCTTCCGTCACGGTCATTTTCCACAAAATACTGCATGATTTCCGGCCGTATACTCTCCAAAAAATAACGAAGACGCCCAATAACCGGGAAATTTCGTCTAATCGCATGTTTTTTCTGGTTTAAATCTATGATCCCCAGCAAAATAAGGGGCGCTACAATCACAAAAAACCAAAGAACAGGTTTCCAAAATAAGGAAATTGCAATCAGTAATACCGAAATACTGATTGATAATAGGATAAATAATGGCCTAACTTTCATTTCAAAATTCATTGAATTCGACACAAAATTAAACATTAACTGCAAACTACCCAATTGTGTTTAAAATTTAAAAATTCTTATGGATTATGAATTAAATCGATTTTAAATAATAATTTTGAATTTAATTTTAAAAAGTGACATGAAAATTATCTGTATTGCAAGAAATTACGCAGAACACGCCAAAGAATTAAATAATGAAGTTCCTGAAAATCCTGTATTTTTTTTGAAGCCCGACACTGCACTTTTACAAAAGGAAAGAGATTTTTATTTGCCTGAATTCAGTCAAAATATTCAGTATGAGGCAGAAATAGTTCTAAAAATCTCCAAAGCAGGAAAATATATTCAACCCGAATTTGCGTTGAATTATTTTGAACAGATTTCGCTCGGGATTGATTTGACTGCTCGTGATTTGCAATCTCAATTAAAAGAAAAAGGACATCCTTGGGAAATTTCGAAGGCTTTTGATAATTCTGCAGTGGTGGGTGAATTTTTAGATAAAAAAGACTTTGACTTAGAAAATCTGGAATTCAGATTGGATAAAAATAAAATAGCTGTTCAACAGGGAAATACCAAGGATATGATTCATGGTTTTGCTAAAATTATTTCTGAAGCTTCCAAGTATTTCACACTTAAAACCGGCGATCTGATTTACACCGGAACGCCTGCCGGAGTTGGTCGTGTTGAGGAAAACGATTTGCTGGAAGGCTGGATGCATGAGCGAAAAGTTTTTGAGGTTCAGGTGAAATAACGTAACTTTAAAGAAATTTAAAACTTCGGCTATGTCACAAAAAATTTTAGTTCCCATTGACTTTTCCGACTTCAACCAAACCGTTATTGCCAGAGCTATTGATCATGCAAAACTCGTAAATGGTGAGATTTATCTGATTCACGTGGCTACCTTGGACATTGGGGTCATCGTAAGTGAAACTGGATTCACCTATTTGCCTGAACTTGAGCAAACTGCGCTCAATGAGGAAGCTGAACAGATGAGTAAACTAAAATCGGAAATTGAAGCCAGAGGAATCAAATGCGAAACCATTGTAAAACAAGGAATCCCGGCCGACATCATCGTGCAGGAAGCAAAAGACCTGAATGTGGATTTGATTGTCATCGGTTCTTTGGGGCATAACGCCTTATATAATATGTTCATCGGAAGTGTGGCAAGTGATGTAATCAAACATTCGAGCGTACCACTTTTGGTTATTCCAAAAGAAAAATAATCATTGATACAACAGAAATGGAAACAAAACGATACAAAAAAGACGAAAACTTTACGATTCTGTGGACTCCTTTCAAATGTATCCATGCCGGTGTTTGCGTTAAAAAGCTTCCAAATGTTTACAATCCAAAATCACGTCCCTGGATCACACCTGAAGATGCCACTATTGAGGAATTGAAAGCTCAGATTGACGCTTGCCCTTCCGGTGCTTTGGGGTATGAAAGTAAAGTTTAATCAATTTTTATTGCGAAATCATTAAATTTCGCTAAGGATTTTTTGAAAATTCGTTCCAATTTTATTCAAACGAAAGAAAATATCCTTTCCTGTTTTTTTAACGTGTGAAATGTGCTAAATTTGTAAGCTAATTCTCACAAGAGTCATAATTAATAATGGAGAGATTTTCATTTTTAAACGCCATACACTCTGAATACATAAGTGAGCTGTATGAGCAGTACAAAAAATACCCTGACAGCGTAGAACCAAGTTGGAGAGCATTTTTTCAAGGATTTGATTTTGCCGGCGTTTCCTATAACGGTCATTCACTTGATGGCGAGGTAAACGAACAGATAATTGCCGAAATCCCAGAAAAAGTTCAGAAAGAATTTAAAGTAATTAACCTCATAGATGCCTACCGCACAAGGGGACATCTTTTTACCAAAACCAATCCTGTAAGAGAGAGAAGGCAGCACTCGCCTACTCTCGATATTGAAAATTTCGGATTGACGGAAAAAGATCTGGATGAAGCTTTTGACGCCGGTAATATACTTGGAATCGGTAAATCAACTTCACTTCGCAACATCATTGAACACCTAAAGCATATGTACTGTGATTCCATAGGTGTGGAATATATGTACATACGCGATCCCGAAAAAAATAACTGGATTCAAAACTGGTTGAATGAAAACCTGAACCATCCGAAACTAACTGTTCAGGAAAAAGAAAGAATATTATTGAAACTGAATGAAGCGGTAGCTTTTGAAAATTTCCTTCACACCAAATTTGTCGGACAAAAGCGCTTTTCTCTGGAAGGAAACGAGACGCTGATTCCTGCTTTGGATGCAGCTATCAACCGTGCTTCTCAGGCCGGAGCTGAAGAAGTTGTTTTGGGAATGGCACACCGCGGTCGTTTAAATGTTTTGGCCAATGTTTTTAATAAATCATATACTCAGATTTTCAGTGAATTTGAAGGAAAAGAATTCATAGAAGACATTTTCTCAGGTGATGTGAAATACCATTTAGGTTCGACTACAGAAGTGGTTTCGCTTGCCGGAAAAAAAGTAAAAATGAACCTTGCGCCCAACCCTTCTCACCTTGAAACAGTTGATGCCGTGGTAGAAGGAATTGCACGCGCCAAGGGAGATAAAGATTACGGTGGAGATTACAGCAAGATTTTGCCCATCCTTATTCACGGTGACGCCGCAATAGCCGGACAAGGAATTGTCTATGAAGTTGTACAGATGATGAATCTCGACGGATATAAAACCGGAGGAACCATTCACATTGTGGTAAACAATCAAGTTGGATTTACTACAAACTATCTGGACGGACGCTCTTCTGTTTATTGTACAGATGTCGCAAAAGTTACTCTGTCACCTGTTTTGCATGTAAATGCAGACGATGCAGAAGCTGTGGTTCATGCTTTACATTTCGCAGCTGATTATCGTATGCGATTTGGTGAAGATGTATTCATTGATTTATTGGGATATAGAAAATACGGACATAACGAAGGGGATGAGCCCCGTTTTACCCAACCCAAATTGTACAGCATCATCGCCAAACATCCGAACCCCAGAGAAATATATAAACAACATTTAATAAAAGAAGGAATCATCGGAGATGAAATCCTTGCCGAAAAAGAAAAAGAATTCAAGCAATTACTGGATGAAAATTTCGATGCGGCGAAGGAAATCGAAAAAAATAAACTGGATACATTTATGCCAGACGAATGGGAAGGTTATGAAATGGCCAGTGAAGCAGATATGCTTAAAACAGTCGACACCAAATTTCCGGTTGAAAAACTCCATAATATTGCAGAAACGATTACCACAATTCCTGACGGTAAAAAATTTATCAAGAAAATTCAGCGTTTGCTCAGTCAACGCAAACAAATGGTTGTAGAAAACAAACTGGATTGGGGAATGGGCGAGCTTTTGGCTTATGGATCAATTTTGGACGAAGGAAATGACGTAAGACTTTCCGGTGAAGATGTGGAAAGAGGAACTTTCTCCCACCGTCACGCTGTACTTAAAACAGAAGATACAGAAGAAGAAGTTATCCTTCTGAACCATTTAGCAGATAAACAAGGAAAATACACCATTTACAATTCCCTTTTATCCGAATATGCAGTTTTGGGATTTGACTATGGATACGCCATGGCTGCTCCTGACTCTCTTACCCTTTGGGAAGCTCAATTTGGTGATTTTGCCAATGGGGCTCAGATTTTAATTGACCAATATCTTTCCGCAGCAGAAGACAAATGGAAAATCCAGAATGGACTTGTGCTTTTACTTCCACACGGATATGAAGGTCAGGGAGCGGAACACTCTTCGGCACGCATGGAACGTTTTCTCCAGCTTTGTGCACAGGGAAATATGTTTGTGGCCAATTGTACAACCCCGGCTAACTTTTTCCATTTACTGAGAAGACAGACCCGTGCGAAATACAGAAAACCACTGGTGGTATTTACACCCAAAAGTTTATTGAGACATCCGCAGGTCGTTTCTACTATGGACGAACTGGCAAACGGCGAATTCCAAACACTGATTGATGATCAGTCGGCAGATCCGGCAAAAGTTGAAAAACTGGTTTTCTGTCAAGGTAAATTCTATTATGATTTATTGAAGAAAAAAGAAGAACTCAATGCTGAAAATGTAGCATTGGTTCGTTTGGAACAATTGTATCCTTTGGATAAAGAAAAAATCGAATCCATTTTAAATAAATATTCCAATAAAAAACACATCATCTGGGCACAGGAAGAACCGGAAAACATGGGTGCTTGGACATTTTTATTGAGAAAACTAAGAGACATTCCATTTGAATTGATTTCACCGAGAGAAGCAGCTTCACCAGCAACAGGTTCTCATCAGAAATTCAACACAATACACAATAACACGATTAACAAAGTTTTTGAATAAATTAGCAACCAAATACTGAACAGATATGGTATTAGAAATGAAAGTCCCTTCACCGGGAGAATCCATCACCGAAGTTGAAATTGCAGCATGGCTTGTAAAAGACGGGGACTATGTGGAAAAAGACCAGGCAATTGCCGAAGTCGATTCAGATAAAGCAACACTTGAATTACCGGCTGAAGAAAGCGGAATAATTACCCTTAAAGCCGAAGAAGGCGATGCTGTTGCTGTGGGACAAGTTGTGTGCCTGATTGACACATCTGCTGCCAAACCAGAAGGTGGATCTGCTCCGGCCGAAGAGAAAAAAGAAACTCCAAAAGCGGAAGAACCTAAAAAAGAAGAAGTAAAATCGTCTGCTGATACGTATGCTACAGGAACTCCATCTCCGGCAGCAAAAAAGATTTTAGATGAAAAAGGTGTGGATGCTTCCACCGTTTCAGGATCTGGAAAAGACGGTCGTATAACTAAAGAAGACGCCCAGAATGCACAGGTTGCAGCAATGGGAACGCCAACTGGTGGAAACCGTGGTTCGGAAAGGACGAAGCTTTCAATGTTGAGAAGAAAAGTAGCGGAAAGATTGGTGGCAGCCAAAAACGAAACGGCGATGCTGACTACTTTCAACGAAGCCAACATGACACCGATTAATAAATTGCGTAGCGAATTCAAAGAAGAATTCAAAGCCAAACATGGTGTCGGATTGGGCTTTATGTCATTCTTCACAAAAGCTGTTGTCAGAGCACTTCAACTTTATCCAGATGTGAATTCCATGATCGACGGAGATTATAAAATATCTTACGATTTCTGTGATATTTCCATTGCGGTTTCAGGACCAAAAGGACTGATGGTCCCGGTAATGCGAAATGCAGAAGCCTTGACATTTAGAGGAATTGAAAATGAAATCAAACGTTTGGCATTGCGCGCACGTGACGGACAAATCACAGTGGATGAAATGACCGGAGGTACTTTTACCATTTCAAACGGTGGCGTTTTTGGATCGATGTTGAGTACACCGATTATCAATCCGCCACAATCCGGAATTTTGGGAATGCACAACATCATTGAACGTCCGATTGCAGTGGATGGAAAAGTGGAAATCCACCCGATGATGTACATCGCACTTTCCTATGACCACCGAATCATCGACGGACGCGAATCCGTTGGATTCTTGGTTGCCGTAAAAGAAGGACTGGAAGATCCGGTAAATCTTTTGATGGACGGAAATGTTAAAAAAGCGCTTGAGTTGTAAGAATAAGTCTATTATATTTAAAAATGGATGCTTAAAGCATCCATTTTTTTTATTCAAAAACCCCATAAAACTAATAGGTTTATGAGGTTTAGAGAGTTATAAAAAGTATATGTAGAGAGAGATGTCTATTATTCTGATACAAATTTAGTTTTCAAGTTTTAATTATTATCAGGAATTATCCTGATTTTTAAAAGGAAAATCCCTAGTTGATATCAAAAAAAATCTCACTATCCAGGGGAGGAAGCGTGAGATTTCAATTCACTTAAATTTTAGTTTAGAACATAGTATCAAAAATGTTTAAGTTGGTTAAAACAGTTTAGGTTAGATTGATTTGACACTTTTGATACAGCAAACTTACTCATGATAACTATGAATTTATAAGGGAAAACCCTCATTTTTCAACAGGATTTTTCCCTTTGAAAAAAAATCTACTGAAATCAAATTGAATTTTTAATTATAACATACTCATTAAATACAAACACGAAATCATCCAAATCCTTTAGAAATCAAATCTATTTAATTTATTCAATCCGACTTGCTAAACCAACTTTTGGGTAAATAAAAAAATCCCACAATTCTGAGGGAAAGAATCGTGAGACTTTCAATGTACTTAATTTTAGATAGAGAGCGTCATTTCAAAAATGTTTGAACTGGTAAAAAGTTTAGGTTAGTCTGATTAACATTTTCTGTTTAACAAAACTAAATCATCATTATCAATGTTTCACAAGGAAAAACCCCATTTTTTTAAAAGATTTTTCCTATAAAAAACATAGGTTATTCTTACCTTATGAGTTTATTGTTTCTTAATTTAGCAAATTAAAATCAGAACAATTATGCAAGAAATACTAAATCTCGAACCCCAAAATATCTGGAAAAACTTTTACGACCTGAATCAAGTTCCACGTCCTTCCAAAAAAGAAGAAAAAGTAATTAAATTTATGATGGATTTCGGGAAGAAACTTAATCTGGAAACCATAAAAGATTCTGTAGGAAACGTCATCATCAAAAAACCGGCTTCTGCTGGAATGGAAGACAGAAAAACCATTGTTTTACAATCACATTTGGATATGGTTTGTCAAAAAAATAACGATGTCCAATTTGATTTCGATACACAAGGAATTGAAATGTATGTTGATACAGACGGATTTGTCAAAGCGAAAGGAACTACTTTGGGAGCCGATAATGGTATTGGAGTTGCCACTATTATGACGGTATTGGAATCTCAAGATATGGTTCATCCTCCTATTGAAGCTTTGTTTACCATTGATGAAGAAACCGGCATGACCGGAGCAATCGGTTTGGACGAAACCATTCTTCAAGGTGAAATCTTATTGAATTTAGATACAGAAGAAGACGATGAATTGACAATGGGATGTGCTGGTGGTTTAGATGTAACTGCTACAAAGTCTTATTCAGTTGAAAATTTATCGGGAGATTTCAAATCTTTAAAAGTTGATATAAAAGGATTGAAAGGTGGACATTCCGGGGGAGATATTCATTTAGGATTGGGGAATTCCAATAAAATTTTAGGAAGATTTTTACACGAATCTTTGAATTTTAATGCTCAGATTTCATCAATGAACAGTGGAAGTTTACGTAATGCAATTCCGCGTGAAGGTCATTTTGTCATCTCCACTCCTACTGCTAATTTTGACGAATTAAAATCTGCATTGGAAAACCTTAAAAAGGATATTTTAATCGAATTCCAAAATGTTGAACCCAACATTCAAATTTCTGTTTCTGATGTTGAATTGGCAACAAATGTGGCCAGCCAAGACGAAACTAAAAATCTTGCTTTTGCCTTGATGACCGCTTATAATGGAGTGTATAGAATGAGTCCTGAAATTGCAGGTCTAACAGAAACTTCCAATAACGTTGCTAACGTTGTGGTCGGTGATGGTGAAATGAAAATTTTATGTTTGACTCGTTCGGCATTGGATTCCAACAAGAAAAATCTATCCGAAACCTTAAAAGCAACCTTTGAATTATGTGGATTTGAAGTGAGTTTTTCAGGAGGATATCCAGGGTGGAGACCCAACACCAATTCTGAAATCTTAAGATTGATGGAAAAATTGTACAAAGAAATGTTTGGTGAAGAACCAAAAATTAGTGCAACACATGGAGGATTGGAATGTGGAATCATAGGAGGGCATTATCCGAATTTGGATATGGTTTCATTTGGTCCGAATATTTTCGGAGCGCATTCACCAGATGAACGTGTCGAAATTAAATCAGTTCAGAAATTCTGGAAATTCTTTGTTGATGTATTGAAAAATACGCCAAAAAAATAAAACAAAAACGCGCCGCATAGAGAATTGTGGCGCGTTTTTTTGTAAATAAAGAGTTTAAATAATGAGGATTAAGAGAATTTTGAATAAGTGATGTTCAAAATAATTCATAGAACGCTTCGTTGAGTTTTATATTACAAATTTACATATCTCAATTCATTGATATACAAGGAAAAACCCTGAAAACCACACAAGGAAATTCCTGTTTTTGATTGAGGGAAATTGTATTTTTAAAATTAAGAAGTAATTAGTTGAACTAATTTTTGGGTCAGATTTTTACGGGAATATTGATCTATCGTGGAAGAAGGTAATCGAATATCTTCAGTTTTCCATTTTTTAAATTCCTCCAAAATAAAGGATTTCACTTCTTCTTTCTGAAAATGTGTGAAATAACCCCCGCTTTGGGTTGCTTTTAGGATTTTGGCTACGTCGCCATCTTTCGGTCCGATGGCTAAAACCGGATTTCCGGTTGCCAAGTATTCAAATAATTTTCCGGGAATAATTCCTCTGGATTTCTCATCGGGGAAATTTGTAAGTAATAGTAAATCAGCGTTTTTAATTCCCTGAATGGCGTCTTTGTGCGAAACATAACCTTTTTTGATCAAATGATTTTCCAATCCGTTTTCAAGGATTGAATTTTCCACATCCTGACTTAAATTCCCATAAAATTCCAGTTCAAAATCAGATTTAAATTCCTGATTTTCCTGAATTAGTTCTTTCAAAGCTTCCCAGACTACAAGCGGATTTCTTGCAAATTCAAGTCCACCGGAATAAGTGATTTTAAATTTATTTGAAATAAATTTCCCAATTCGGAAATCCGATTCTTCAAAACCATTTGTGATGACTTCTACCCTATTCGCTCCGGAATTCAGAAAATCCTCGCCATCGCTGAAACTCGTCGCAATTACAGAATCCGCAGATTCTAAAACCAGTTTTTCCAGTTCAGAATGCTTTTTATTTGATTTTTCGGTAAGTTTTAATTCTTTGTGATAACTGATTTGCGTCCAGGGATCACGAAAGTCGGCAATCCATTTCAAATTCGGATTTTTCTTTTTCAATTTCAATCCAATCAAATGCATACTGTGTGGAGGTCCGGTAGTAATGATGGTTTCAATTTGATTTTCTTGAAGGTAATTTTTTAGAAATTTAACGGAAGGTTTCACCCAAAATTTTCGTGCATCGGGAATGAAATAATTGCCACGTACAAAAACCGATAATCGTGTCAAGAACGATTGTTTATCGGATTTTTCAAAGTTCCCGGCTTTGTAATCCTTCGTTTTCGGATTGAGTTTTTCAGCGATTTGGTAGGGTTCCCAAATTTTGGTTTTTATAACTTTTAAATTGGGGGAAACTTCTGCGGACAAAGTTTTATCAATGAGTGGATAAGATGGATTTTCCGGAGTGTAAATAATCGGTTCAATGCCAAATTCAGGCAGATATTTTGCAAATTTCAACCATCGTTGTACGCCAGGCCCACCGGCCGGAGGCCAATAATACGTGACGATTAAAACTTTATTATTTTTTGACTTACTCATTTTCTTCCCCTAAATCCAATTGGCTAATTATCTTATTTAACTCTTTTTCCGTTAAATCTTCTTTTTCAGATTTGTCATAAATCGTCAAGAGATAAACAGTTTCACCAGAATGATAAACATAAGTAATAATTCTCGCTCCACCTCTTTTACCCTTTCCTTCTGAAGCGATTGCAAGTCGTATTTTATAACAATTATTTCCTATGAAAGTACCAAGTTCAGGATTCTCGGAAACCAAAGACAAAAATTCTCTATATTCATTTTTTAAAGAGCTGATCTTTTTAGATAAACGCTTCAACTCTTTTTCAAACTTTGAAGTAATGAGAATTTTATAACTCATTTAAAAGATCCTCTGCAGATTTTAATTTGATTTTGCCTTCTTTGTGTAATCTGATTTCTTCCGATGAGTCTGTTAATTCATCCCAAATTTCAATTGCTGATTTAGAAAAAGGAACGGCTTTTTTTACAAATGAAAGACTTTTCAAAACACGCATTGCGAAAGGAAATTCTTTATCGCTAATTTCAATTAAAACTTTCATTCTTAAATGTTTCTAACAAATTTAATCAATATTTTCTTCTTTCCTTTTCTTCCACCAAAAATATCCGCCACCCAAAACAATCAAAATGAAAATCACATTAAACGCCAAAGTCATTTTATTTCCGGTTTTTACGCTTTGCGGATCAAATTCCATTACAATTTCTTTGTCTCCTTGTTCCAATTGGACTGCGCGAAGAAAATAATTGGCTTTCAGAATTTCTCTTTCTTTTCCGTCCACTTTGACTTTCCATCCGTGCGGATAATAAATTTCAGAGAAAACGGCGATTTTCGGCGAAACAATATTGGTTTTATACGTCAAACGATTGGGTTGATAATTGACCAATTCAATGGTAGAACCAGATTCCGGCACAAATCCTTTTCCAATCTGATTGTTTAGTTTAGTTTCCAAAACGACAGTTCGTCTCAAATCCACGTCTTTCAGCGCAAGAATTTCTTCGTCTTCATTTTGTACCCATTTGACATCGGAAACCAACCAAGCATTTCCGTAAGCATCATTGTTTTGCTGAACCATCGGGCTACTTGGATTGCCGTGAATGATGTATTTCGTGTTCAACAAATTCAGAATTTTTTGGGTGTGAACTTGTGAGATTCCCAGTTGTTTGGATTTCTCAGAACCGGAAAAATACAAATCAATTACATCCTGATAATTATGGAGTTTTGCTCCGTGGTATCCGCCGATTGAATTTACAAAATAAGAAGTCGTGGCATCGTTGAATGTGCTGAAAATATTGTCAAAAACCCTGAATTGAGATTTATCGGCCGACTTTAAACTATCCAAAGTTTTGTTGAACGGAACTTTTTGTGCAATTCCTGCCAGATGGTGATTTTCTCTGGCTCCTTCCATTAGTTTAGGAGAAAACTGAGTCGGAAAGGGATTGTCCACAAACATTTTATCCACGAAATTTTCATCGTTGAGGTAACGTTTATCGACTTGCCATCCATCAATCAAAGCCAATCCTGCAATTCCCAAAACCACTACCATTGCGTTTTTTATTTTCTTTAAATGATAAAGGAAAAGAAGCGCCAAAGTCAATAAAACAAAAATCAAAGTGCGAAGCGTGTCGGCTTTGAACATATCAATTCTATCCTGACGGAGTGCATTTTTTACATTGTTCAGCAAAGTATCCCAGGTTCCATAAGCTTGCGGATTGTATTCTTTGACAAGTTCCAGGTATTGCTGTTTGGAAGCGATGTCAAATTCGTTTGAAAAACTAAATAAACTTCCTCCAAACAAATAGAAAATCACAAGCAAAGCCACTACTCCACCTCCAGCATACATCAGGATTTTCTTTTTGTATTCTTCCGTCAGGCTTTCATCTTTAATAAAAACGTACAAAGTCAAAGCGGCGAGTAAAGGCATTGTGAATTCAGCCATCACGAGCATAGAAGAAACCGCCCGGAATTTGTCATAAAACGGAAAGTAATCAATCATAAAGTTGGTCAGTCCGGCAAAGTTTTTACCCCAAGCCAAAACGATACTTAGAACCGTTGCAGCCAGAAGCCACCATTTGTAACGTGACCAATTATTTCGAACTAAAAATAATCCCAAAAAGAAAAGAAAAACAACGACTGCGCCTTGATAAGCCGGCCCTGAAGTTCCCGGTTGATCGCCCCAATAAGTAGAAACAGGCGAACTTGCGAGATAATCAAAAGCTTGCGCATTGAATTCATCTTCCAAATTGAGGATGTATTGTTGTTTCTGGAGTTCGGCTATGTAATTCTTTAAATTTTCTTCACGTGGCTGGCTAGCACCGCCCATAAAGTCGGGAATGAAAAGATTGAATGTTTCCAGTTTTCCATAACTCCAATGTGTGATATAATCGTGATCCAGACCTTTTTGTTTGTCCTGAAGAATCGTGAGATTTGAGTTGCCTCTAATGGTTTCTTGACTGTATTCGTAAGTGGTCAAAAGTTTGGTTGAATTCAGTCCTACACCAATTAAACAAGCGACGACCAATAATCCGGTGGAAATCGCAAAGGGTTTGATTTCTTTTGATTGAATGGCCTGAATTAATTCGAAAATAAAATAAACCAACATCACCAGAAATAAATAATAAGTCATTTGTGGGTGGTTGGCCGATAATTCAAGTCCCATAAAAAGCGCGGTGAGAATAAATCCTAAAATGAATTTCCGCTGATAAAGCAATAAAATTCCTGCGACCAATGGCGCAAAATAAGCGATGGCGTGCACTTTTGCGTTGTGTCCGGCGCCGATGATGATATAGAAATAAGCGCCCATGGCAAAGAAAACCGAACCCGCGAGTGCGTATTTCCAGTTTTTAAACAAGACCATTCCGAGGATGAAAAATCCCGAAAAGAGAAGAAAAATATAATCTGCCGGGCGCGGTAAAAATCGGATGACGCGGTCAATGCTTTTGATTAAATCATTGTCGTAACGGGCACCGGTTTGATAAGTCGGCATTCCGCCAAACATAGCGTTTGACCAGTAAATATTTTCACCGGTTTGTTCTTGAAATTTGTGCATTTCTTCGGCACTTCCTTTGTAATTTACAATGTCGGGCTGAATGATTGAATTTTCGGAAAGCACCGGCGCACAATAAACAATCGCCAGAATTGCAAAAACAACTATGGCGACCGCGCTGAATATTAGATTTTTATTCTTCATTTTTCTTTTTCGGTTCTTCAATTATTTCATAATCCACCGATTCGGCTTCAATGGTAAATTTGGGTTCGTCCAAACTTTGAGCTCCTTTTCTTTGCGAATTCGAACTTTGATTTGGGTTGGGACGAGATTGGTTTTGACGTGGCGGTGAAATCAGCCGCATCACAAATCGAATCACGAGATATGCGATGAGCGAATAAAGTATGAATTTGAGTAAAGACATAATTAATTAACGGTTGTGATTGTGGTGGCTGTCCCTGATTCTGTTTCTTTTTGAGTTCCCTGCTGATAAGTTGTATTGATGGTTTCCTTCTTGGTGATGCTCACTTTTTTGATCCATCCCGATTCCATGTCCACATCAATAAATCCGTTCAGCGTAGCATTATTTTTCATGTTCATGCTGATTCCCTGCTGGGTTTCGCTTCCGCTCACATTCTGAGTTCCGGCAACGGTAATGGTCGCTTTGCCGTCTTTAATTTCCTTGAAAGTACGGGTCACTTTGTTAGTCCCTTTTACCGGGCCTTCGCTTATGTTTTGAGAATCTGACCACTGCTCGCCGATTGTCAGGTTTTTGTCGGGGAAAATATTCAACGTTTCTTCGAACTGGGATTTTATGGCTTCATTGTTCAGAGAAGCAGTCAGAAGTTCTTTAATCATTGTTTGTTCCTCCGCATTGAAATCATTTTTAAGTTTATTCTGAACGTTTGAAACAACTTTTTCCAAACCTTTTACAGAAATAACTTTTCCTTTGTTGTCCACTTCCATCTGAAAGCTTTCGCCAATGATCGCTTTGTAAATCGTCCAACTTTGCGCTACATCTTTATCAGTAGGTTTGGCAGCATTTGTATTGTAAGAAATTGTTTCGCCGGTAGGCGCTTTGAATTTTTCACTAAAACCTTTGAAAGTCGCTTTCAGTTTGAAAACATTATTCACAGCATCTTCTACGAAATAATCAAAACCAACCGTTCTTTCAGAAGACATACTCATGGATTGTCCGCCGGCAGTCATCGATTGATCTTGTTGAGTTTTAAGCAAAAAAGGATAAGTTTCGCCTTTTTTCAGGTTGTATCGAAATGAATAAGAATCGTCGGTGTTTTTCACCAAAGCGGTTTGCTGGTTATCGGAATTAGGAGTAGCATAAGCCGTAGAATCAGTATTCATAATAACTGTATCACCATCTTCATTCAGAATTAATTTTTCTCCATTTTCATTTGTACCAACGGTTTTTTCTTCTTTTTTACATGCAATCAAAGCAACAAAAACCGATAGGATTATCAATGATTTTCTCATTTGTTTAAAATTTTCGGCAAGATAGTTATAAAATCATATTTCGCTGAAAAGCTTAAGGAGTTTTGAACGTATTTTTCGAAGATTTTTTCGTTAAAATTCATTCGGAAAATTAATTTCTTAAAGAGAATTTAAAGATTTTATTACATTTGTTAATCTTGTTAACATAAGAAACACAAACACATGAGTATATTTTCGAGAAAACCAATTTCGAGCCTGATTGCAGAATCTAATGAAAGTGGTGAACACTCCCTCAAGAAAACGCTTGGGACTTGGGGATTGATTTCATTGGGGATCGGTGCTATTATTGGTGCCGGTTTATTTTCTATCACAGGAATGGCCGCAGCAGACTATGCCGGACCTTCTATTGTAATTTCATTTATCATTGCTGCACTTGGGTGTGCATTGGCGGGTCTTTGCTACGCCGAATTTGCATCCATGATTCCCGTCGCGGGTAGCGCTTACACCTATTCCTACGCCACCATGGGCGAATTTGTCGCATGGATTATCGGTTGGGATTTAGTGCTTGAATATGCCGTAGGAGCGGCAACCGTAGCTTCGAGTTGGTCTGGCTATCTCGATAAATTCCTTAAAACGATGGGTATTGATTTTCCTCCTGAGTTATTAATGACTCCTTTTGATACTATGACTTTGGCAAATGGAGATGTGGTAACCGGAGTGATGAATTTACCCGCGGTATTCATTGTGAGTGTAATGTCTATGGTTTTAATCCGTGGAACTCAAGAATCTTCTTTTGTAAATACAATAATCGTAATTATGAAAGTTACGATCGTACTAATTTTCATTGCGGTTGGTTTTCAATACATTCGTCCTGAAAATCACGTTCCGTTCATTCCTGAAAATACCGGTAAATTCGGTGAATATGGTTTCTCCGGCATCATTCGGGCAGCAGCCGTCGTATTTTTTGCCTATATAGGTTTTGATGCGGTAAGTACCGCGGCTCAGGAAACGAAAAATCCGCGAAAATCAATGCCACTAGGGATTTTAGGCTCACTTTTAATTTGTACAGTTCTTTATATTTTATTTGCATTTGTAATGACCGGAGTAGCGAATTACAAGGCTTATGGTGCCGACCCAACCAATAAATTGGCGCCAGTTGCCATTGCGATTAGTAATATGGGAGATTTGGGACCCGACGGCGTTGTGCACGCTGCTTATCCGTGGTTAAATACCTCAATTGTTGTGGCGATTTTGCTGGGATACGCTTCCGTAATTTTGGTTCTGTTATTGGGACAAAGCCGTGTTTTTTATTCGATGAGTAAAGATGGACTTGTGCCGAAAGTTTTTTCAGCCATCCATCCTAAATTCCGTACACCGCATAAATCTAACTTATTCTTCCTTTTGTTTGTCAGCATTTTTGCTGCCTTTGTTCCCGGAAGAGTTGTAGGTGAAATGACAAGTATCGGAACTTTGTTCGCATTTATTCTGGTTTGTATCGGAGTTTTGGTTCTGAGAAAAACAATGCCCGATGCGCCAAGAGCTTTCCGGACTCCTTTGGTTCCATTTATTCCCATAGCCGGAATTCTGGTATGTTTCTTTATGATGGCATTTTTACCGCTTGACACTTGGATGCGGTTGGTGCTTTGGATGATTGTTGGACTTGATGTTTATTTGTTTTATAGTATCAAAAACAGTAATATCACAAGCCAGCAAACCGGAATTATGAAAAATGCCAATAAAATAGTGGGTATTTGTGGCGTTGTATTTTCGCTAGTATTAATTGGACTTGCAATTGCACATCATCAAGTTTCCGAGATAAATCCTGAAACAGGTAGAATCAATGACGCAGGACTTTATTATTTCTCACTGATTTTTGGAATTCTGCATATTCTGCTCTATGGATATAAATCTCTTCAGGGAAATAAACAATCAGTTTAAAATCAATTTATTATATATGAAAAAGGCGCTCAAATGGGCGCCTTTTCTTTGTGTGCACACGATCAGATTCGAACTGACACGAGCTTGGCTCACCACCCCCTCAAGATGGCGTGTCTACCAATTTCACCACGTGTGCTGGATTGCGTGCAAAATTAGAATTATTTTTAAATTAATTAGAATTATTAATCTGCAATTTTTCCAAACCATTCGATATATGCATCCACAGCTTTCTGTAAAAATTCCAATGTCTTCTCATTGATTTTCCCGTTTTCATCAAAAATCTCATGAACTTTGGCCAGATAAACTTCCGGTTGCTGCATCACAGGAACGTTGAGCGAAACCAAACATTGTCGCAAATGATGATTGGCGCCAAATCCAGAGAGATTGCCGGGCGAACTACTGAAAACAGCTCCGGGCTTACCATTCCAAACGCTTTCTCCTTTCGGACGAGAGCCTACATCAACTGCATTTTTTAAAACTCCGGGAATGGAACGATTGTATTCGGGCGTAATGAAAATAAATCCATCGAGTGATTTGACTTCGTTTCTAAATTTCAGATATTCCTCCGGCGCCAGACCATAATCATCAAAATCCTGATTGTAAATAGGAAGATTTTCCAAAGAAATTTGTTTAAATATAAATCCTTCGGGAGCCATTTCGGCAATAGCTTTTGCTATTTTTTTGGAGTATGATTCTTTTCTCAGACTTCCTACAAACAATCCTATCGTTTTATTCATTATTTATCTATTTTAACTATAAAATTAAGACATATATTTTCGTCAATCAAAATTCTTCCAAATACTTTTGTCTAAACATTAAAACAAAAGCTGCCACGATTTGCAACAGCTTTTATATAATAACAATTTAGTTTATTTGGGCGGTCCATTCTATACCGCTGATATCAATTAGTTTTAAAGTGTAATTTTCTTTGAGTACTATATTTTCCAAATCTATCGTCAGGTCGGCTTTGGCACCAAGTGGTAAGATCAAACTATGTTTTCCGGGTTTGATTTTCGCCACATAATGATTGTTGATTTTTTCTTTTGGAAATAAGGCCAATTCCTCTTGATCAATGGACTTTACGACTTGATTTTTTTCGTCCAAAACCTGTATTCCGATCAAAAATGAGCCGTAAACATCTGCTCCTTCAACCCTGAATAATTGAAATGAAAGTAGCGAACCATCTTGTTGAATATCTGAAATTTCAACTTTTGGTTTTACCGATTTGTTGTGGAGCGTACCAAACACACCACCGTGAAAATATTGATTGGTAAACAAAGTCAATCCAAAAATGAATACCGACATTACCAATACTTTTGAAGCTAAATTCTTTATTGGAAGCTCGCCTGAACCTAAAAAAGCAAACCATTTTTTATCTGTAAATCGAAAGGGTTTATTCATCAGAAAATTATCCAATGAATAAGATCCGCTTCCTGTGAGGAATAAGGTGAACCCACTTGCTATCCCCAACACACCAATCTGCCATTCGTCCAAACAAGTCGTCCCCAACCAACCGGAACCCAAAAGAATTCCCATTGCCAAAGAGAAAATCCCAATACTCATCAACCGAGTAAAAAGACCTAAGATTATAAACAAACCGACAATAGCCTCTACAACGGTAAAAGAAATCATCGCAACATGTAGAGCTTCCGGATTGGAAACGAGGTATTCGATAATGGGTTTTATGCCCAAAGCATTGGGAAGAAAGTGATTGAATTTTTCGCCGATATATCCTGCTTCTTCCGGGATGAGTTTGTTGTCTAAAATCAGCCGCCTCCAAAATGCAGAAAAATAGATCCAGCCGATGACCCATCTTAAGGATAATGTAAAAAGTCCAGCCTTATTGACTGCACTGTTAATATGTTGTTTCATTGAATTTTATATTTTATTAAACATTAAATAATGTGCTTAGGTTAGAAGTGAAAATTCTAAGCCATTGCAATTTTCAAACGTTTATATAAAATATATTTTGGAGGGCTATTGCCCGAAGACTTATTAGAATAATCACTATGATTTATAGCCGTGTTAAAAGTTAAATAATCGCAACCAATAAGCGCTTCAGGCTCAGTTCGTTTATTTTTTGATTCTTTTACAACCGAAGATTGCAAACTTTTAACTTGTGCATATGAACAAGAAGTAGTTGGAGCCGTAGTTCTGGATTTGTTGAGCGGCTTAGCGTATTCACTGTTTATTGAACTAAAAAACGCGTCTTTGACAGTGCAAGGACTTAACGCAAATAAAACAAACCACATCAACCCGAAGTTTCTAAATGATTTTATGTGGGATTTTATTTTTGTCATACCGACAAAATTACAATTAATTAAATTAATGTTATTCTTAGCGACTTTCTCAACAAAATTTAACGTTCATTCCAGAATCTGAAAAATTCTGACTTCTAATTTCTAACTTCTAATTTCTAAACTTACCTTTGCAGTTAAATTTTTCAAAAATGTTCAGAACACATACTTGCGGGGAATTAAACCTAAATCATTTAAATGAAAAAGTAACTTTGAGCGGATGGGTTTCCGTCATTCGCGATAAAGGATTTATGATATGGATTGATTTACGTGACCGATACGGAATTACACAATTAATCATTGATGAAGAACGTTCCGACAAATCTTTGCTGGAAACGGCCCGAAATCTGGGTCGTGAATTCGTCATTCAGGCTACGGGAACTGTGATTGAGCGCGCTTCCAAAAACCCGAATATCCCAACAGGTGAAATCGAAATTCTGGTTGAAAAACTGGAAATCCTGAACGAATCCAAACTTCCACCCTTCACCATCGAAGACAAAACCGATGGCGGTGAAGAACTCAGAATGCAATATCGTTATCTGGACATCAGAAGAAATCCGGTGAAAGAAAAACTGATTTTCCGTCACAAAGTTGCGCAGGAAGTGCGCAAATATCTTTCCGACAAAGAATTTATAGAAGTAGAAACACCTGTTTTGATCAAATCTACTCCGGAAGGAGCACGTGATTTTGTAGTGCCATCGAGAATGAATCCGGGACAATTTTATGCTTTGCCTCAATCGCCCCAAACCTTCAAACAATTGATGATGGTCGGTGGTTTGGATAAATATTTCCAAATCGTAAAATGTTTCCGTGATGAAGATTTGCGTGCGGATCGTCAGCCAGAATTTACCCAAATCGACTGCGAAATGGCATTTGTGGAACAAGAAGACATTCTCCATATTTTTGAAGGTTTGACTAAACATTTGTTGAAATCGGTTCATAATCTGGAAATGGAGAAATTCCCTCGAATGACTTATGATGAAGCCATGCGGAAATACGGGAACGACAAACCGGATATCCGTTTCGGAATGGAGTTTCATGAATTGGATGATTTAGCCAAAGGAAAAGGATTTGATATTTTTGATAAAGAAGAATTGGTGGTCGGTATCTCCGCTCCTACTTTGAATTCTTATACCCGAAAAGACATTGACCGATTGCTCGAATGGGTGCAAAGACCCCAAATCGGAGCAAGAGGTTTTGTTTGGGTTCGGGTAAATGAAGACGGAACTTTTAAATCCTCTGCCGATAAATTTTATACAGAAGAAAATTTGGCAGCTTTTGCCCAACGAATGAATGCCCAAAAAGGTGATTTGATGATCATTATGGCCGGAAAAGCAAACGAAACCAGAAAACAATTGAGTGCTTTGCGCATGGAACTCGCTGAAAGACTGGAACTCAGAAAGCCGAATGAATTCGCTCCGCTTTGGGTTGTGGATTTTCCGCTTCTGGAATGGGATGAAGAAACCAATCGCTGGCATGCTATGCACCATCCGTTTACGTCACCAAAACCGGAAGATATTGCAAAATTGAAAACAAATCCCGGAGAAATTCGCGCAAATGCTTATGATTTAGTGTTGAACGGAAACGAAATCGGTGGTGGTTCCATTCGGATTTATGACAAAGAACTTCAATCTCAAATGTTTGAACTTTTAGGATTTACACCTGAACAAGCACAAGAACAATTTGGTTTTTTAATGAATGCTTTCCAATACGGAGCGCCTCCTCATGGCGGAATTGCTTTTGGTTTTGACCGATTGGTTTCGATTTTGGACGGAAGCGAAACCATCCGTGATTATATTGCTTTCCCAAAAAATAATTCCGGACGCGACGTGATGATTGATGCTCCTTCGCTGATTGATCAGTCGCAATTGGATGAGTTGGAAATCAGTTTAAAAGGAAAATAAATAAAGGTGGAGATTGGAAAATGCAATTCTAATATCAATCATCATCGCTGTTTATCAAAGACAAGATGAACTCAAAGAATTATTGGCTAGTTTGGTGAAACAAACTGATTCCGAATTTGAGGTAGTGATTGTGGATGATGGTTCGCCTAAGTCTTTGGAAGCAATTGCAAACCAATTCAAACCGGAATTAAACATTCGTTACTTTTATAAAGAAAATTCGGGACCTGCGAAATCAAGAAATTTCGGGATGCAGAAGGCTTCAGGGGATTATTTTATCTTTTTGGACTCGGATACGATTACGCCTGAAAATTACATTCAAACCGTAAGGAAAGAGTTGACTGAAAATTATGTAGATGCTTTTGGCGGACCGGATGCGGCGGATGAGAGTTTCACCGATTTGCAAAAAGCCATTTCATTTTCCATGACTTCCTTTCTGACAACAGGTGGAATTCGTGGTGGGAAAAAACATATAGGAAAATTTCAGCCGAGAAGTTTCAATATGGGGATTTCCAAAGCAGCTTTTGAGGCGACGGGCGGATTTGGAAATTTAAGAATTGGCGAAGACCCGGATTTGAGCATGACTTTATGGGAAAAAGGTTTTGAAACCCGATTGTTTCCTGACGCAAAAGTTTTTCATAAACGAAGAACTTCTTTGAAGAAATTCGCGAAACAGGTTTATCAGTTTGGAGTAGCAAGACCGATTCTGAATCAACGGCATCCGGGAAGCGGAAAGCTGACTTATTGGTTTCCGACTTTGTTTTTGCTATATTTCATTGCATCATTTTTGATATATTCTTATGGATTAATTTATCCTGAACTTCATACATTAAATTTCAGTTCATCTTGGATTAATTACTCTTATTTTCAATTAGGTATTTTATCATTTTTTCCCCTAATTATATATTTAATTATAATTTTTTGTACAGCTTCGATTCAATCCAAAAATTTAAAAGTTGGGTTTTTATCAGTCATAGCAACAACTGTTCAATTCTTTAATTATGGTTACGGATTTTTGAAGTCCTGGATTTTGCTCAACATTTTTAAAATGAAACCCGAGAAAGCATTTCCTTCACATTTTTCAGATTCAGATTAATTGAATAGAGTATTATGCATTTCAGCGACCCTCAATTACCTGATAATTAATTAATTAAATAATCAAAATACATTATACAATAATTCATTATACATTACTTAAAACATTACTTATTTGTTTTGTATCTTTGGGAGATATGTACAATCGGGTTTTACTTTCTGTCTTACATCGCGCGATGTGGTCTAATTGATTTTGTCAACTTACCTAAATCAATTAGTTAATTATATTGTTCACATTTAAATTAAAAAATAAATTATCATGTCACAAGAATTAAAAAGCGTAGAATACGGCTTGGAAAAGATTTTTGAAGGAGCTCAGGATTTCCTTCCTCTTTTGGGAACGGATTATGTAGAATTTTACGTAGGAAATGCAAAACAATCTGCACATTATTATAAAACAGCATTTGGATTCCAATCAGAGGCCTATGCCGGACTGGAAACCGGACTGAAAGATCGTGCTTCTTATGTATTGAAACAGGATAAAATCCGTTTGGTTTTGACAACGGCTTTAAACTCTGATTCACCGATTGGAGAACACGTGAAAAAACATGGAGATGGTGTGAAAATCATTGCACTTTGGGTAGAGGACGCCAGAAAATCCTATGAAGAAACGACCAAACGCGGTGCGAATTCTTTCATGGAGCCTAAAGTGACTTCGGACGAAAACGGGGAAATCGTACAAGCCGGAATTTATGGTTATGGCGAAACGGTTTTTATGTTTACGGAAAGAAAAAATTATAAAGGACTTTTCATGCCCGGTTATGTGAAATGGGAATCTGACTATAACCCTGAACCTGTAGGCTTAAAATTCATTGACCACATGGTAGGAAATGTAGGTTGGAACCAGATGGATGTTTGGGTGAAATGGTTTGAAGATATCATGGGATTTGTGAATTTCCTTTCGTTTGATGACAAACAAATCACAACTGAATATTCGGCTCTCATGTCAAAAGTAATGGCCAACGGAAACGGACGTATCAAATTCCCGATCAACGAGCCGGCTGAAGGAATCAAAAAATCTCAAATCGAAGAATATTTAGAGTTTTACGAAAGCCCGGGCGTTCAGCATTTGGCACTTTCAACTGATGACATCATCAAAACAGTTGCAGAAATGAAAGCAAGAGGTGTTGAATTTTTATCGGTTCCACCACAAGCATACTATGATGCAATTCCCGATCGTTTGAAAGATCATATGCACAAATTCAAAGAAGATATCAATGAATTACAGAAACTGGGAATCATGATTGATGCAGATGAAGAAGGTTATTTGCTTCAAATTTTCACCAAACCGGTTGAAGACCGCCCTACCCTTTTCTATGAGGTAATTCAGAGAATGGGTGCCCGCGGATTTGGTGCCGGAAACTTCAAAGCTTTGTTTGAATCCATAGAAAGAGAGCAAGAAAAAAGAGGAACACTTTAAAAATATTAAATCATAATTTTAAAAATTCCCGTCTGATAAGGCGGGAATTTTTTATTGGTAAAAAATTGAAAGGTGATTTAGGATAGAAAAATACCCACGGAAACACAGAGTTTCCGCGGAATACTTAGGGGATATTTTCAGTAGAGAAGGTCACAGCTTTATTTTCAATTCAAATTTATAGTAAATTTCAGTTTGGTTTTTTCACAAAAAATATAGTTTTTAAGTTTAAATTAAAATGAGTTGGACAAGGGATCGGCAAAAACCCCAGTATTTAAGCAGAAAAAATTATTCAGATTGACTTAAAAATTTGTAAATTTAAATCAGTTTTCCTCCTAAATTTTCTGAATATGTGAAACATTTATTTCAATTAATAAAAAAAATGAACAACCAAGAAGTTCAGTATTTCAAGCAAAAACATTTGTCTGACACTGGTTTTATGCAAATTTTTGAAATAATTGAAAAGCACAAAAAAAAGAAAGACGAAATAATTGATACAAAAATTACGGAAATAGGTTTTAAAAATATCACTTATTTAAAACATATTTTACTTCAAAAATTACTGGAGGCAATCGTTAGTTCCAGACAATCAAACGATGAACAAGCAGAAATTTTATATGAGTTAATTTTAATCAAATCACTTCGGGAGAAAAAAATGATTTCACTTGCGGTAAAAAAATGGGAATCTCTTTACAAACAATGTTTACAAAAAGGCTTCGCGACTCACATACAATTACTTTTACATGAAAGATGGCACCTGAGCCTGGAGGAAGAAAAGTTTAATTCAGTAAAGGAATACACGGATTTCATCGAGTTTTATCTGGAGCATTCGCATAGTTATGAAAAGCTTACCCGAATCAGACAACTCGAAAGAAAGTCAAGGCTTTTGATGAAAAAATCTTATTTCAAAGATGAAAAAGATGATCAGTTATTGAAAGATTTAGCTGTAAATCTGAAATTCCTTTCTGGTGAAATGAAATATTTCGATCAGGAATACCAGATTTTGTACAATGCTGCTCAGAGTTATATTCATTTTCTTCAACACAACTTCAATGATGCTTATTTTTCGGCTCGGAGTTGTTTTGGATATTTGAAAGAAAGTAGGAAATCTTTTTGTCGTTTCAACGAAAATTTCACGCTTCAATTTTTGAAATATTATTCCGATTTATTATTTCTGGTTAATAGAAAAGAAGAAATACCAGAACTACTCTCAACTTTGAAAAAAATCTCCTTTTCGACGGATTATTTCACTGGACAACAACAAATTATCATCTTCCTGATTGATAATCGTTTAGCGCACAAAGAATATAATTACGATGAAGTAAAAAAACTTTATCTGGAATCCAAGAATCATCTGGATGAATGGTTGGAGAAATGCGCATTGGAATGGCGTCCCGTACTACTCGGAAGTATTTCGATTTCGGCCTATGTTTCCGGTTATCCGCAAAAAGGTTTGTATTTTTTATACCAATATGAAAAATCCTATGCGAAATCTTTTCGCAAAGAAATCCTTTCGTTTTTTTATTTGTTTGGGGTTTTATTGGCTTATGAATCCAAAGATTATGAAGTATTCAACACCACTTACCACAAGGCTTATATGCATTTTTATCGTAATCCCGAGCATTATCCTATATTTGATGAAATCATGAAACCGATGCGCAAAGCTTTTGAAAAGTACGATAATGAAAGCCGAGCTAAAATATTTGAAAAAATTCTGAATAGAATCGAAGTTTCAGGTGATTCGGGGTATTACCAGATTTTGTTTTCTTATTTTGATTTCCCTTCTTGGTTTCGATCCAAAATTGAAAATTTAAATTATGTCGATTATAAGTTGAAATATGCAGAAAAATAAAAATCCCGCTTCCTGAGAAACGGGATTTTCGTTTGAATATAAATTCGAAATTATTTTACCAAAGTCAATTCATCAATGATGTGTTTTGCTCCCGCGTATTTGTCAATAATAAACAAAATATAGCGAGCGTCAACGGAAATTGTTCGCTGCAATTCAGGATCAAAAATCACGTCACCCGCCATTGCTTCGATGTTTCCGTCAAAAGCCAAACCGATTAATTCTCCGTTTCCGTTCAACACCGGAGAACCAGAATTTCCACCTGTGATATCGTGATCGGTAAGGAAATTCACCCACAATTCACCGTTTTTATCGGCATATTGACCGTAATCTTTTTTGTTGTACAAATCGATCAATCTTGGTGGATTGTCAAACTCGGGATCGCCTGCTTTGTGTTTGGCAATTGTTCCTTTCAGCGTTGTATAATAATTGTATTTTGCATCGTTTACTTTTCCTTTTCCCAGTGGCAAATCGACTACTTTTCCATAAGTCAGACGCAAAGTTGAATTCGCATCGGGATATTCAATCGGGCTCAAACCGGACTCTCTCAAACCTTCTACCAACAAACGGAATGCTTTGGAATAAGAATCTTTCAAAGCTTTGTCTTCCGGTGTTTCAGCGCGGTAACGCGTCATCAAATCCGTTGATAATTTGTACAATTCATCATCAGTGATTTTTGAGGCAACCGGATTGTCCAAATACTTCAACAATTCCTCTTTTTTTGTAAAGATACTGTTGTTGAAAGCTGTTTTTACATAATTTCTGAAATCTCCTTTGGATTGCTCACCGATTTGTTTCACATAAGGAGCCAAACCGCCTTTAGCAGCTTTTGTGTAATATAAATTCAACTGTGCTGCCAAAACTTCTTCTTCCAATCCCAAATGCGCACCTTCAAAAACATTGTTAATCATATCTTCAATTGCAGGACGCATTTCCGCTCTTTTTGCTTCGTTTTCATTGGCGTATTGCTCCAAAGCATTTCCAAGATTTGCAGGAAGTCCGGCAAAAGTGCTGGAACGAAGGATGGTCATCAAATAATTATTGTGTCTTGCAGATTCATTGGTTTTATTGTAATAATTATTGATGATTTCAACTACATCACCGTATTTTGCTTTTCGAGTTGGGTTTTGATTGGCCCATTTTTGAAAATCTGCTTCGGTTTTACGTTTTGAATCCACTGTTTTATGTTGTTTCAAAGCTTCGATCATTCCGCCACGGTTTTTCCAATAATTGGCCAAACCTGCATATTTAGAAGCATAATCCAATCGGACTTTTTGCTCATTGTCCATATATTTTTTCAAAACGTCCATTCCCAGTTTTGAACCTTCCACCCAAGCCGGATAAGCAAAATTGATGTTTTGCTCTACTCCGCCTGCCGGCATCCAACGGTTGGTTCTTCCCGGATATCCTAGAATCATCGAAAAATCTCCTGCTTCGTATCCTTTCAAACTAATCGGTAAATGGTGTTTGGGCTTCATCGGGACATTCTCAGCCGAATAATCCGCAGGATTTCCGTTTTTATCGGTATAAACGCGGAACAAAGAAAAATCTCCGGTATGACGCGGCCATTCCCAGTTGTCGGTATCTCCACCAAAACGTCCAACCATATCGGGAGGCGTTCCCACTAATCGTACATCCTGAAAATCCTGATATACGAAATAATAATATTCGTTCCCTTCAAAGAAAGAACGAACCGAAACTACGTATTTTCCGCCTTCGTTATTTTCCTGTTCGATTTTTGCAATTTCACGGTTGATGGCTGCCATACGCTCGTCTTCGGTCATTTTGTCGTTTACCTGACTCAAAATGCGTTTGGACACGTCATCCATTCTCACAAAAAACCGAACTTTTAAGTTTTTGGGTTTTAATTCTTGCGAATAATCCGCTGCCCAGAATCCGTTTGTCAAATGATCGTTTTCAGGCGTTGATAATTCCGCAATTTGTCCGTAACCACAATGGTGATTAGTCAAAACCAAACCGGTCGAAGAAATGATTTCAGCCGTACATCCGCCACCAAACTGAACGATGGCATCTTTCAAACTGCTGTTGTTGATACTGTAAATTTCTTCTGCAGTTAATTTCAAACCTTTTTTCTGCATATCATCGATTTTCTTGTCGATGAACATTAAAAACCACATTCCTTCATCGGCCTTTACTTTTTGCAGAGGCGCAATAAGAAACGTAACGCTCGCAATCAATACGATTAGTTTCTTCATTTTTTATTAATTTTTAATCTGAATATTTGTTGAATTCCCAATGAAATCGTTACAAACTTAAGTTTTTTTCTTTAAATAAGGGTTTTGTAATTACATTTGCCAAATGGCGGGAATTTATCTACACATCCCTTTCTGTAAGCAAAAATGCAGTTATTGTAATTTTCACTTTTCCACCGATTTAAAACTAAAATCGCAGATGGTAAATGCCATTTGCAGCGAATTGGAATTGAGAAAAAGCGAAATTTTAGGGCCTGTTGAAACCATTTATTTTGGTGGTGGCACTCCTTCCCTGCTCGATTTAAATGAAATCAACCAGATTTTTGAAAGTATTTTTAAAAATTATTCGGTGATTTCCAATCCGGAAGTTACTTTGGAAGCCAATCCCGATGATCTGACTTATGAGAAAATCAAAGAACTGAAATCTACGCCCATCAACCGTTTCAGCATTGGAATTCAATCTTTTTTTGACGAAGATTTAAGGCTGATGAACCGTGCTCATAATGCCAATGAAGCCATTTTTTCTGTAAAAACGGCTCAGGATTTCGGATTTGAAAATATTACAATTGATTTGATTTACGGAAGTCCGAGTACAACCGATGAAATCTGGCAGAAAAATCTAGAAATTGCGCTGGAATTGAAGGTTCTGCATATTTCTTCTTATGCTTTGACGGTGGAACCGAAAACTGTTTTGGATTATCAAATTCAAACCAAGAAAATTCCTGAAATTGATGAGGAAAAGCAAGCGAGGCAATTTCAAATCTTGGTTGATACGCTGACGACAAATGATTTCATTCACTATGAAATTTCGAATTTTGGAAAAGAAGGATTTTTATCGCAGCATAATTCCAACTATTGGAAAGGAAAAACTTATTTGGGTATTGGCCCTTCTGCCCATTCGTATGACGGAAAAAACCGAAGCTGGAACATTCCCAATAATTCGGTTTATCTGAAAGAAATTGCTCAAAATCGATTGCCAAATGAAGTTGAAGTTTTAAATGAAAATGACCGTTTTAATGAATTGATTATGATTAGATTGAGAATGAAAGAAGGATTGAATTCGGAAGAAATTAAATCGAAATTTCCTCAAGAATTTTATGAGGATTTTTTAAGCGAAATCCGGATACATCTAGACAATGAAACGGTTTATTTAGAGGATAGAAATTTCAGATTGACTGAAAAAGGAAAATTTCTGGCCGATGGAATTGCGTCGAGTTTGTTTCGGGTAGATTAATGTTTTTAATTTTATGAATTTGAAAAAAACTAAACTTTTAAGTAAAATATTTTTAGTACTTATAGGAATTTATATCGCTGGTTTGACTCTCATTTATTTCAATCAGGAGAAATTCATTTTTCTCCCTACAAAACTTGATCAAAACTATGTTTATCATTTTCAAGATAATTTTGAAGAAATCAATTTAAAAACCAGTGATGATATTAATATCAATGCGTTACTTTTTAAAAGCGATAATCCGAAGGGAGTTATTTATTATCTGCACGGAAATTCGGGGAATTTAAGTGGCTGGGGTGATTTAGCTGGATTGTATTTGGAATTGGGATATGATTTTTTCGTAATTGATTACCGAGGATTTGGAAAAAGTGGTGGAAAAATTAGTAGTCAGCAAGAATTTTATAGTGATGCTCAGTTGGGATATGATTTTATAAAAAATAGTTACCCGGAAAATGAAATAGCAATAATCGGCTACTCCATTGGAACTGGTGTTGCATCTTATTTGGCCAGTGAAAATTCACCAAAATTATTAATTCTGCAAGCTCCCTATTATAATCTGACTGAAATAAGCAAAACACGGATGCCTTTCGTTCCTGCCTTTTTGTTGAAATATAAATTTGAAAACAATGTTCACCTCGATAACACAGACTGTCCCGTTTATATTTTTCACGGAGATAAAGACCAAACTATTTTTTATCAAGATGCTGTGAAGCTTAAAGAACATTTAAAAGAAAAAGATGAATACATCACACTAAAAGGGCAAAGACACAATGGGATCAATGAAAATGTTGAATTTATTGAAAAATCGAAGGTTATATTAAGTTCCAATTTTTAAATACATTTGCTAAATGAACGACAACAGGCCGATTGGGGTTTTTGACTCAGGGGTAGGCGGATTAACCGTTGCAAAAGAAATCAAACGATTATTACCAAATGAAAACATCATTTATTTTGGGGATACCAAACACCTTCCCTACGGAGATAAATCCAAAGAAACCATCACAAAGTTTTGTAAAAAAATCACCAAATTTCTTGTAAAAGAGGATTGCAAAGCCATTGTGATAGCCTGTAATACCGCAACTGCAAATTCTTTTGAAGAAATTAAAGAAGCTGCCGGAGATGTTTTGGTGATCGATGTGATTTCGCCGGTGGCAAAAAAAGTTGCTTATGAACTGAATCAGAACATCGGTGTAATTGCCACAAAAGCGACCGTCAATTCACATGCTTATAAAAAATACATCAAAAAATACAACCGTCACTTAAAAGTCATCGAGATGGCAACGCCGCTTTTGGTTCCTATTATTGAAGAGGGGTTCAAAAATACTTCCATTTCAAAAAGTACAATCGAAACCTATTTGGCTCATAAAAAATTTGAAAACATCGACACCATCATTTTGGGTTGCACACATTATCCGCTTATCGAAAAAGAAGTTCAGGCAGCATTTCAGGGACGTGTGAAAGTCATTGATTCTCCGTTAATTGTAGTCAATGAATTGATTCATCAAATGCAGAAAAATAATCTGATGGGTTTTACCGAAGAACCTGATTATCATTTTTATTTTTCGGATTATACAGAAAATTTTGCCAAACTCGCCAAACAGTTTTTCGGAAAATCTATTGTTCTGGAATTGAAAAGGCTTTAATCTCTATTTATGGAGTTAAACGAATTTCCTACATTTGCGAAAAATTTATCCAAGTGAGTTTGACATCCAAAGAATTAATCGCATTAGAAAACCAGTACGGTGCTCATAATTATCATCCGCTTCCGGTCGTTTTGGATCGTGGTGAAGGTGCATTTGTGTGGGACATTGAAGGAAGAAAATATTTCGATTTTCTTTCTGCTTATTCAGCAGTAAACCAAGGTCACAGTCATCCGAGAATCATCAAAACACTTGTAGAACAAGCTCAGAAACTCACATTGACTTCGCGTGCTTTTTACAATTCGGAACTTGGAAAATACGAGAAATACATCACAGAACTTTTTGGATACGAAAAAGTTTTACCGATGAATACCGGAGCCGAAGCTGTGGAAACGGCCATCAAAATCGCTCGGAAATGGGGGTACGAAAAGAAAGGAATTCCGTCCGGTGAAGCGAAAATTTTGGTTTGCAGTGGGAATTTCCACGGAAGAACCACTACGATTATTTCTTTCTCGAATGATGATGATGCCCGAAACAACTTTAATCCTTATACCACTGGATTTATTTCGGTAGAATATAATGACGTAGAATCTTTGCGTTCTGCAATCGAAAAAGACAAAGACAAAATTTGTGGATTTCTGGTGGAACCCATTCAGGGAGAGGCTGGTGTAAATGTTCCTGACGAAGGTTATTTATCCGTTTGTTATGAAATCTGTAAAGCAAACAATGTTTTATTCATTGCCGACGAAATCCAGACGGGAATTGCCCGAACCGGAAAAATGCTTGCGGTGGATCACGAAAATCTGAAACCCGATATTGTGATTCTCGGGAAAGCACTATCTGGAGGAGTTTATCCGGTTTCAGCTGTTTTGGCAGACGACGAAATTATGGATGTGATAAAACCGGGGCAGCACGGTTCCACATATGGCGGGAATCCGCTTGCTTGTGCTGTTGCAGTTGAAGCTTTACAAGTTATTATCGATGAAAATCTGGCTGAAAAAGCAGAAAACCTCGGGAGAATTTTCCGGTCCGAAATTGAAAAAATGATTCCGAAGTATCCTTTCCTGAAGTCAGTAAGAGGAAAAGGTTTATTGAATGCAGTTTTGATTAATGATTCACCAGAAAGTTCTACTGCCTGGGATTTGTGTGTAGAATTGATGAACAATGGCTTGCTTGCTAAGCCTACACATGGAAACATAATTAGATTTGCACCGCCTTTGGTCATTTCAGAAGAAGATTTATACGCAGCCATTGAAGTTTTGAACCGAACTTTTATGATGTTTAGAAAATAATGAATATTTTTACAAACTAAAGTATTAACTGAAAACTAACCTATAGTAATTATGAAAAAAATCTTTTTAACAACGATGTTTGTTTTTTGTGTTTCCGGTGTTTTTGCTCAGGAACTACAATCTGTAAATTATACAACAAACGAAATCAATGAAAGCCAGTTGGTTTTATCTACAAACTGGATTACAAAAATTGAGAACAATTCTGTATTGATTTACAATGGAAACATTAAGAACGAGTCTAATAAGAATGTGAGAAACATCAATTTAGAATTATACTTAGTTCCTCAAAAATTGAAACAAACCGCCGGTGCCATTAAAGGTTTTCATGTAACAAAAGTTCCATTTAAGGATGTTGCAAAGAAATCAAGTCTTGTTGGTGTAAACATTGAAAATGAAGTTTCTGAAGTTCCTCCTGCAGGACTTTATGATGCAATTTTGATTCTTACCGACAAAAACGGAAAAGTTTTGACTTATCAAAAAGTAAACAGTGTGGTTGAATCTGATGGATCAAAAATTGCAGTAAAAAACATTCCTCTGACTCCTGATGGAAAAGTGATGAAAACCCCAGATTTGTATCCTTCTTTTCAAATGGATATAAAGGAAGACAATTCTATTGCATTGGAAAACGAATGGAAGGTTGAAGTCGATTTTAAAAACTTTATGGTAAAAGTTATAGGCGGTGATATTTCAAATAAAACCAGTCGCGATCTGAATAATGTGGTTCTTGATGTTTTCCTTACCAAAGATGTTCAGAATCAGGTTATTTCGAATTTTGACGCTGTACACATTGCTTCGGCTGAATTAAGCAATAAAATTGAAAGCTATAAAAAGTTTGTGGATACAACTATTACAACAAATCTGACCACAATACCTCAAAACGGGACTTATCACATCCTTTTGACTTTGTCTGTTAAAGATGAAAATGGTAATTCTGTAGTGAGAACCAAAAGAGCATTTTTGGACACGATATCATTCTGATTTTGAATATTTGCGGTTGAATCCAACTAAAAGTTCAACAAAACGACTATAAGATTCCAAGCCTTCCTGATTGTTAATTCTCAGGAAGGCTTCATTCATTAGAGAAAAAGCATCGTCGCCCTTTCCGGCATATTTTTCATTGATTTCCCTTTCATATTTACGATCTCTCTTCATACCATCTGAATAACGAATCAGCATAATCTGAACATAAACAGGGTCTTCAAGCAATATTCTGTTCAGAATACTTCGCATAGCTCGATAATTACTTGCATAATTCAAATCTGCGTGCCCACTCTCCTTTCCCAAAAGAAACCCCACGAAATTCGCTTCATTTTCCGGAGCAAATCCCCATTGGTGAGCCGTTTCATGAAGTTGTGTGAAAAGAAGTTTCGTATCTGGCATATTTGAATTGTACTGAGCTTCAGTAGTAAAAGGAACATAATAACCTGCCACACCCATATAACTAAACGGCGTACTGTATAATGATTTTTTAAGATTTGGTGGTGTTGAATTTATAAATCTAATTTCAGGATATTTTGCTTTGATTTTTTCTGCCGAATTTTGAATTTCCTGTATCAAATAATTACACCCTAATTCAATTTTAAAAACGCCTTTCTCATCTTCACTCACTAATTTCCTTAATTCAATACTTCGGTTGAAATACATTTCAGCAAGATTTTTTAATTCGTCTAAAGAAATATTTTGAATGTTATAATCGTCTTTGATTGGTTTTTTATAATAATTAAATCCCCATACTAAATGGAAAATCCAATAAAAAACCACAACGAACCAAATCATTCTGGCTGTCATTTTCTTCAACACATTCCAGTTCTTTCTTCGGATTATAAAAAAAATACAGATTAAAAATAAAATTATGAAGAGTCCCAATCCAGAATAAAAAACATCTCCCAAGGAAAATGGAATTTTATTGCTAATTCCGAATAAAATTCGGGAGAAAAATGATTGGATATAAGGATATAAATTATCTGGAAATGAGGTAAATACAGAAATAACTCTTATCAATAGAATCGAAAAGATAAGACCCAAAAAAGATAAAAAAATACCGTTTAATTTCTTAAAAAACATCTTCACAAATCTAACTTAAATGCTCTCATATAAACTCTTTTAAACAATCAGATATTTCATTTTAACATATTTTTAAGAACTCTTGGAATAGGATTTGTTTTTTGGCACTGTTGAAAAATTATAAAAATAAAAACAAAATTATGAAACGAGTATTTTTTATAGCAGCATTTGCCGGTTTCTTATTCTATGGAAATGCCCAAGAAACACAATTGGATCCGAAGCAAGTGAAAAAAGAAAATGCTGCGACTGCAGTTGAAGAAAAAGAAGTAGCTGCAGAAAAGTCAGAAGCTATTCAAGCTGTTGAAGAAGGAAAGGAAATTCAGGTTAAATCAGACCCTGTAAAAGCAGCAAAGGCTAATACAGTAAAGGAGGGTAAAAAAGTAAAAGAAGCGAAGGTAAAAAAAGATAAAAAAGGTAAAACAAATCCCGAAGCACCTTTAAATCCGGCAGAAGTAGCTGTTGAAAATGCTGCGACCGCTATTGAAGAAAAGGAAGTAGCTGCTGAAAAAACGGAGGCTATTCAGGCACTAGAACAGGGAAAAGAAATTGTGGTTAGGGACACCACTGAGGTGTATACAGCAACTTCAAAAGTTGAAAATTCAGGATTTCAAAGAACAGTAGGATTTGATGGAGCTTGGAAATTTGATTTGGATCTTGCCAAAAGAGAAATCGTTTTAACAGGCGGAACCCTGAGTAATAAAGGGGAAGCTACTTCAAACAATTTGCGTTTGATGGTTTATTTAGCTCAAAAACCTTTTGATGTAAATAATCCAGAATTTGTTGGAAATGTTTATTCTGCCATTGACGTTAATCCAATTGCAGCTGGCGAAACAAAAACAGGTCAAGCTTATGTAACTTTGTGGGCATCTGAAACAAATCCGGCTGCCGGAACTTATTATCCGTACATTTTATTAGGCGAACAAAACCCTCAGACGCAAGAGTTTGAAGTGAAAGATGTAAAAGCCTTCGACAATTCAATTACAATAACTGAATAATATTTAGTTAACCACTCTTAATAAAAAAACCCGCTCACTGAGCGGGTTTTCTTTATATATAATAATTCTTAAGCTAATTTCGCTTTCAAACCTTCATCCAACGCATTCAAGAATTCTTGAGTTGTCAGGTAATCGTCTGAAGTCATTTTATCTCCATGAACCAACATTGCAAGGTCTTTGGTCATTTTTCCGCTTTCCACGGTTTCAATACAAACTTCTTCCAGTTTATGTGAAAAATCAATCAATGGCTGATTTTCATCTAACTTTCCTCTGTGCGCCAAACCTCTGGTCCAAGCAAAAATAGAAGCAATCGGATTGGTAGAAGTTTCTTTTCCTTGTTGATGTTGACGATAATGTCTTGTTACAGTTCCGTGAGCCGCTTCCGCTTCTACGGTTTTTCCGTCAGGCGTTACCAAAACAGAAGTCATCAATCCCAATGAACCAAATCCTTGTGCAACAGTATCGGACTGAACGTCACCGTCATAATTTTTACAAGCCCAAACAAATCCTCCGTTCCATTTCATGGCAGCTGCCACCATATCGTCAATCAAACGATGTTCGTAAGTAATTCCCATTTCTTCGAACTTCGCTTTGTAATGCTCTTCGTAAACTTCCTGGAAAATATCTTTGAAACGTCCGTCATAAGCTTTCAAAATGGTATTTTTTGTAGAAAGATACAAAGGCCATTTTTTGGTCAAAGCCATTTGGAAAGAGGAATGTGCAAATCCGTAAATCGACTCGTCGGTATTGTACATCGACATTGCCACACCATCTCCTTGGAAATCATAAACTTCCCAAGTTTGTGACTCTCCTCCACCTTCTGGCGTAAAAGTCATAGTGAATTTACCTTTTCCTTTGATTACCGTATCGGTTGCTTTGTATTGGTCACCGAAAGCATGACGCCCGATTACAATCGGCTGCGTCCAACCCTGAACGTAACGCGGAACGTTTTTCATGATGATAGGTTCACGGAAAACAGTTCCTCCCACGATGTTTCGGATGGTTCCGTTTGGAGATTTCCACATTTTTTTCAGTCCGAACTCCTCTACTCTGGCTTCGTCCGGTGTGATGGTCGCACATTTGATTCCGACATTGTATTTTTTGATGGCTTCAGCCGCGTCAATGGTCACTTGATCATTGGTTGCATCGCGGTTTTCCATTCCCAAATCATAATATTTAATGTCGATATCCAAATAGGGCAAAATCAATTTGTCTTTGATAAATTGCCAAATGATGCGCGTCATTTCGTCTCCATCCAAATCCACAACGGGATTTACTACTTTAATTTTTTCCATTATGTAAATCGTATTTTCAAATTAATTTAATTCCGAATTCTAAAGTCCACAAAAATAAGAATTTACTTCAGTTCCAAAAAATCCTTTTAAATGATTCTTGACTGATTTTCGGTATTAATGAAGAATTATTAATAAAATTCACGTATTTTTAAATTTAGTTTAAAATTATCACCATGAAACAAAACGGAATACCTTCGGTGGATCTGAATGATTTCATCTCTGACGACCCCGAAAGAAAACAAAAATTCGTAAACGAAATCGGTAAAGCGTATGAAGACATCGGATTTGTCGCTTTGAAAGGGCATTTTCTTTCCGATGAATTGGTTGAAAAATTATATTCCAATGTGAAAGAATTTTTTGCACTCCCAACGGAAACCAAAGAATTGTATGAAATTGAAGGAATTGGCGGCCAACGCGGCTATACTTCATTCGGGAAGGAACATGCAAAAGATAAACCGGAAGGCGATTTGAAAGAATTTTGGCATTTTGGACAATATTTAGACGAAGAAGACAAAGACAAGTTTGATTACCCGGACAATATCGAAGTAGTGCAAGTTCCCGAATTCAATTCGGCCGGAAAAGAAGCCTATCAGCAATTGGAAAGAACGGGGATTTACGTGCTTCGGGCTTTGGCTTTGTATTTAGGTTTAGACGAATTTTATTTCGACAAAAAAGTGGAAAAAGGGAATTCTATTTTGCGTGCCATCCATTATCCGCCCATCAAAGAAGAACCAAAAGGAGCCGTCCGGGCGGGCGCACACGGCGATATCAATTTGATTACGCTTCTGATGGGTGCTTCTGCTGGCGGATTGCAAGTTTTACGCAAAGACGGCGGTTGGGTGGATGCCATTGCCGAACCCGACGAACTCGTCATCAACGTAGGCGATATGCTTTCCCGACATACTAACAATAAACTGAAATCGACGATACATCAGGTCGTGAATCCACCGCGGGAAGAATGGGGAAAACCAAGATTTTCCATTCCATTCTTTATGCATCCCGTAAGTGAAATGGATTTGTCGGTATTGGAAAATTGTGTCGATGAAAATAATCCCAAACAATTTGAGGATATCACTGCCGGAGAGTTTCTGACGCAGCGTTTGAGAGAAATTGGGTTGATTAAATGATTTATTCCATAACCTTGTCAAGGTTAATATTCATCACGATGATAACCTTGACAAGGTTTTTAAATAAAAAGAAAACTTATGAAATACAAATGGTTGTTTGGAATTTCCATCTTTTTAAATATAGTTTTTATTATACTTTTTTTATTTAATCAGATGAATTCGCCGTCCGGTAAACTAGGAGTGCTTAAAACCGATGTAAAAGTTGGAATTTTTAAAGGAGACAGCTCTTTTATTTATTTACCCAAAGGAATTACCGTTAAAGATAAATCAGAACGAGGTTTGGGAGCAATTGGGCAATTTGAAAATAATCGCTTTGAAATCGTTATTACAAGCGATGAAGATTTGGTAAATTATGATGTGCCAAATGATAGTCTATATACTTTTGGACATTATTATTCTGCTGATGCTATAAAATAATTTAATTTCCAACCTTGACAAGGTTTTTAAATGAAAGAAGTCTATTTTCTATCCTCTATTTTCTATCTCTTTATCCAAAATACTCGACAAAATCATCCCCGCGTGAACCCTTGAATTCTCAATGAACCATTTGTGGGTTTCCATTCCGCCGCAAACTACGCCTGCCAGATAGATTCCTTTCACATTGGATTCCATCGTTTCCGGATTATAATTTGGAATAAATAAACCGTCGTCTGATAATTCAATCCCGCAGGATTGGAGAAATTCAAAATTCGGACGATAACCTGTCAAAGCTAACACAAAATCATTTTCAATTTCCAATTCGCCTTCAGCCGTTGAAATTTTGACAGAATTCTCCTTGATTTCTTTCAAATTCGAATAAAAATAAGCTTTGATACTTCCTTCCGAAATCCGATTTTCGATGTCAGGTTTTACCCAATATTTTACCCGTTCGTGAATTTCTCCTTTCCGAATGACCATAGTTACTTCCGCACCCTTTCGCCAACATTCCAACGCAGCATCCACCGAAGAATTATTGGCTCCGACAACAACGATTTTCTGACCTGCGTATGGATGCGCTTCTTTGTAATAATGCGAAACTTTTGGTAAATCTTCTCCCGGAATATTTAGTAAAATAGGTAAATCATAAAATCCGGTTGCAATGATTATATTTTTTGAATAATATTCTGATTGATTGGTTTTTACGAATTTCAATTCATTTTTTGATTCAATACTTAAAACTTCTTCATACAAATGAATATTCAACCCGAAATGCTGTTGAACTCTTCGGTAATATTCCAGCGCATCTTGTCGTCCCGGTTTAAACGAAATACTCGTAAAAGGTACCTCACCGATTTCCAGTCTTTCGGAAGTTGAAAAGAAAGTCATATACAATGGATAATTGTAAAGACTATTGACCAAAGCACCTTTTTCAATCACCAGATAATTCAGGTTTTTGCGCTTTGCTTCAATCGCACAAGCCATCCCGATGGGGCCGGCCCCTATTATCACAACGTCGTATGGATTTTGCATACCGCCAATTTAAAAACTTTCGGTGATTCAGAAAATGATTTTAACTCAGATTGAAAATTTTAATCTTTAAAACTTACTAAAAGCTTAATTTAATCTTGACTTATGATATTTCAAACTTCTGAAATTAGCCCTATTTTAGCCAAATGAAAGGAAACGGGATAAGCATTTTTCTTTTTTTGGTTCTGAGTGTAATTCTCACTTCTTGTTCGGAGCACAATCAAGCCGACGATTCAAAAATTTTCAGGCTGAATCGTTACGACAATATTTCGTCACTTGATCCGACTTTTGCCCGAACCCAAGCCAATAATTGGGTTTGTAATCTGATGTACAACAGTCTCGTAAAGTTGAATGATAGCCTGGAAATCGTTCCCGATATTGCCAAAAGTTGGAAAATCTCGGAGGATGGAAAAACTTATACATTCACACTTCGAAATGATGTTTATTTTCATAAACATCCGGTTTTCGGCAAAGATTCAACGCGAACTGTAGTCGCTTCCGATTTTGAATACAGTTTCAAAAGGCTGACTGATCCAAAAGTTGGTGGCGCAGGAAGTTGGGTTTTGAATAATGTAGAAAACTTCAAAGCTTTAAATGATTCCCTATTTCAAATTCGATTAAAAGAGCCCTTTCCTCCTTTTCTCGGATTATTGAGTATGAAATATTGTTCAGTAGTTCCCGAAGAAATGTTCCAGAACGGACAAGACGAATTTAGAAAAAATCCGATTGGAACAGGTCCTTTTCAATATCAACTTTGGGAAGACAACATAAAATTAGTGCTTAGAAAAAATCCTCTTTATTTTGAAAAAGATGAAAAGGGCAATTCTTTACCCTATCTGGAAGCGGTTTCTATGACATTTCTGCCAGAAAAACACAGCGAATTCTTACAATTAATTCAGGGAAATCTTGATATGATGGCGGATTTGGATCCTTCTTATAAAAATGAAATTCTTACACCGCTTGGTGGGCTTAATCCCAAATACGATGATATTCTCGATCTTCACAAATACGATTATCTGAGTACGGTTTATTTGTGTTTTTATCTTGACGACGGAAATCCGGTTGATGAAAAACTGCGTCAGGCCATTAATTATGGGATTGACAAACCCAAAATGGTCAAATATATGATGAACGGAATGGCGACTGCTGCCGAAGGCGGATTCATCCCAAAAGGACTTCCCGGATTCAGCGAAAATGCCGGATACGATTATCAGCCACAGAAAGCACGCGAATTAATCAGAACTTATCAAAATGAAAAAGGAAAGCTTCCGATTATTCAACTGACAACGGTTCAGGAATATGCCGATATTTGCGAATATATTCAGGCGCAAATGGCCAAGATTGGCTTGAATATTGAAATAAACGTGGTGCCCGGCCCGACGATGCGTGATGGCAAATCAACAGGGAAATTTCAGTTTTTTAGAGCCAATTGGGGTGCCGATTATCCCGATGCTGAAAATTTCCTTTCGCTGTATTATAGTAAAAATTTCGCACCGGAAGGACCCAATTATTCGCATTATAAAAATGAAAGATTTGATCAGTTATATCTGAATTCGTTTAACGTAAGCGATGATAAAAAACGTGAAAAAATATACAGAGAAATGGATAGTCTGATGATGAAATCAGCACCAATAGTGCCTTTATTTTATGATCAGACCAGTATTTTTATACAAAAAAATATAAAAGGATTCTCCATGAGTCCTGTCAAATTATTGGATTTAACAAGGGTTTATAAAACAAATAATTAAAGTATTCTTTATCAGAATTATAAATAAAATTAAAATGAATATTCCAGATATTAATTTAAAAAGAATTGTCGTAATCGGAGGTGGCTTCGGCGGACTTCGTCTGGCCAAAAAATTATCTACCAAAGATTATCAGGTTGTTTTATTGGACAAGCACAATTATCATGCTTTTCAGCCGCTGCTTTATCAAGTGGCAACAGCCGGATTGGAGCCTGATTCGATTGCCCATGCGATTCGTCAGGTATTTGCCGGAAAGGAAAATTTCTATTTCCGGATTGCAAATGTGGATGAAATAAATACTTCCAACCAAACGATTTCTACAAACATCGGCAACATACATTATGATTATCTTGTTATCGCAACCGGCTCTGATACAAATTATTACGGCAATAAAAACATTGAACGATATGCAATGCCAATGAAATCCATTCCCGAAGCTTTGGATTTGAGAAGTTTGATTCTCCAGAATCTTGAAAAAGCTTTGTTGACCAATGATTTAGATGAACGTTCGCGTTTGATGAATTATGTAATTGTTGGCGGCGGACCTACAGGAGTGGAGCTCGCGGGTGCAATGGGCGAATTGAAAAAACACGTTCTTCCCCACGATTATCCGGATCTTGATATAAGAAGAATGAATGTTCACCTAATCCAAGGCGCAGACCGATTATTGCCGACTATGTCTCAGAACGCTTCAGATAAAGCCTTCACCTATCTTGAAGAATTGGGTGTTCAGGTTTGGTTCGATATGATGGTAAAAGATTATGACGGAAATGTAATTACCACCGACAAACGTCCATTTGAAGCCACAACCCTGATTTGGGCGGCCGGCGTGAAAGGAAGTCTGATTCCGGGAATTGAGGGCGAAGGTGTAATCGTAGGCGGACGATATGTAGTCAACGAATTCAATCAAATCAAAGGATTTGAAAATATTTTTGCACTAGGAGATGTTGCTTTGATGATTACGCCCGAAAACCCAAAAGGAGATCCTATGGTCGCTCAAGTTGCGATTCAACAAGGAAAACTTTTGGCCGATAATTTTGAAAGGTTAAAAGAAAACCAACCAATGAAACCGTTTAAGTACAAAGACAAAGGTTCGATGGCAACCATCGGACGAGACAAAGCTGTGGTGGATTTGCCCGGATGGAAATTCGCCGGATGGTTTGCTTGGTTTGTCTGGATGTTTGTGCATTTGGTTTCACTTGTGGGATTTAGGAATAAAGTGGTAGCGCTGATGAACTGGGTAGTTCAATATTTTCAATACAACAAAAGCGTTCGGCTTATCATTCGTCCTTACAAAGGCAAAAAAGAACCTGCCGAATCGGATCCGGCTATGTTTTAAAAAAAACTCTCTTTTTAAAAAAAAATTCTTTTATCTTAGTTTTAATAAATTTTAACTTATGGTAAAAGCATTCCCTTTGTTGACGATTATTTTATTTTTTATAAGCTGTAAAGGACAAACTCCCGATCCGATTCCAACTCACGAAAGTTTTACTATTGATTCAAAAGAAGTAGGCGAAATTAGAAACTTAAATGTTTGGCTACCGGAAGATTACGCAACCAGCGACCTCTCCTACCCCGTTTTATATATGCCCGATGGTGGTATTCAGGAAGATTTCCCACATATCGCCAATACGCTTTCTGAACTGATTCAGACAAAAAAAATTCCTCCTTTTATTTTGGTGGGAATTGAAAACACCCAAAGACGAAAAGATCTCACCCCACCAACACAAGTTGAAAAAGACAAAGAAATTGCGCCTATTGTAGGCGGTTCAGCAGAATTCAGAGCTTTTATTAAAAACGAATTGATTCCTTATGTAAATTCAAATTATAGAACTACAGCTGAAAAAGGAATTATCGGCGAATCACTTGCCGGACTTTTTGTAACCGAAACTTTAATGGTTCAACCCGAATTATTTGATTTTTATATCGCATTTGACCCTTCGCTATGGTGGAACGACAAAGATTTACTAAAAAATTCGGAGAAAATTTTAACTGAATTCACATCCGAACCCAAACGCTTTTGGTTTGCGGGTTCCAGCGCAAAGGATATCTCCAAATCGGTTAATAATCTTGCAAAAGAATTTGAAAAAAATGCACCAAAAAATCTGGTTTGGAAATATTCCGATGAACCCAAAGAAAAACACAATACAATCTTTCGGGCTACAAAAGAAAAAGCACTGATTTGGGCATTGAATAAGCCTTAATAATCTCCGGATTTTCTCAAAATAAAAATTCAGATTAACTTAGCAGAATGTCTGTCGATATTCTCAAAATTCCGATTGAATACCTGAAAGGCGTTGGACCTGAGCGAGCCAAAATTCTTCAGTCCGAATTAGGTATTTTCCGATACGAAGATTTACTGAACTATTTTCCTTTTCGCCACGTGGATCGTACCCAGTATTATAAAATTAATGAGCTAGTTCCCTCCTTGGCCGAAATTCAGATCATCGGGCAAATTAAAAATCTAAGAGAAATCGGACAAAACCGAGGAAAAAGACTAACCGCAATTTTTGAAGATGAAACCGGTCAGTTGGAACTGGTTTGGTTTCGTTATACGAAATGGCTTAAAGAGTCCATTGAAAGTTATGTTGGCAAACCCATTGTGATTTATGGAAAACCCAATGAATTCAACGGTAAAATCAACATTGTACATCCGGAAATGGAAACCTTGGAAAACCATAAATCATCGCCACAAGGTCTTTACCCTGTTTATTCCAGCACAGAAAAACTTCAGAAAAAAGGAATTTCAAACCGCGTGATGCAAAAACTTCAGTTTCAGCTGCTGTCAGAAATCACGCAGATGGAAGAATGCCTTTCTCCCGAAATCATTTCAAAACTAAAATTACCAAAACGTCTGGAAGCTTTTCGTCAGATTCACTTTCCAAGAAATCCTGAAGAACTCAAACAAGCCGAAAACCGGTTGAAGTTCGAAGAGTTTTTCTTCCTGCAATTGGGCTTATTGATTAAAAAATTAAATCATCAGCATAAATTCAAAAGTTATGAATTTGGTTCAATTGGAAATTATTTTAATGAATTCTATACTCATTATTTACCTTTTGAATTGACCAATGCGCAAAAACGCGTAATCAAAGAAATCCGCGCCGATTTGGCGAAACCAGTTCAAATGAATCGTCTGCTGCAGGGTGATGTGGGCAGCGGAAAAACAATGGTAGGACTGCTTTCCTCATTGATTGCGATTGACAACGGCTATCAGGTTGCTTTTATGGCGCCCACAGAAATTCTGGCGCAACAACATTATCAGGCACTGAGCGGCTATTTATCGGAAATGGATATTCAAGTAGGAATCCTGACTGGTTCAACAAAAACTAAAGAACGCAGAGAATTACTTGAAAAATTAAATTCGGGCGAACTTCATATTCTTGTGGGTACACACGCTTTGCTCGAAGACAATGTGGTTTTTAAAAATTTGGGATTGACCATCATTGACGAACAACATAAATTTGGCGTAGCTCAGAGAGCCCAATTTCTAAAGAAAAACACCCTTCCGCCACACGTTTTGGTGATGACCGCAACGCCCATTCCACGCACACTTGCGATGAGTCTGTATGGCGATTTGGATATTTCAGTGATTGATGAACTTCCGCCCGGAAGAAAACCGATTATGACCGTTCACAAAAAAGACAAAGACCGTTTGGGATTGTTCAGATTTTTGAAAGATGAAATCCAAAAAGGGAGACAAGTTTACATTGTATATCCGCTCATCGAAGAGTCTGAAAAACTCGATTATAAGGATTTAATGGACGGATTTGAAAGCATTTCACGCGCCTTTCCCCTGCCCGATTATGCCGTCAGCATCGTACACGGAAAAATGAAACCTGCCGATAAAGATTTTGAAATGCAACGCTTTGTCAAAGGTCAAACACAGATTTTGGTGGCAACGACGGTAATTGAAGTCGGTGTAAATGTGCCGAATGCTTCAGTTATGGTAATTGAAAGTGCAGAAAAATTTGGCTTATCGCAATTGCATCAACTTCGTGGGCGTGTTGGGCGCGGCGCAGACCAAAGTTATTGTATTTTGATGACCAAAGATTTCCTTACCGACGACGCTTATCAGCGTATTTCTACTATGTGTCGAACCAATGATGGATTTGAAGTAGCAGAAGTCGATATGCAACTTCGCGGTCCTGGTGATTTGATGGGAACCCAACAAAGTGGTATCTTAAATTTTAAATTGGCCAATCTCGCAAAAGACCAAAAAATGCTGCATACCGCAAGATTTATAGCGGAGGAAATTCTTAAAAAAGATCCGGAATTAAACGCTCCCGAAAATCAGTTTATCAAAAAGCATTTTATTCAAAATCATCAAGATCAATTTATCTGGAGCCGCATCGGATAAAAAAATGCGTCAAACTTTTGTTTGACACATTTTCATTAAAGAGTTAAAAAATTACAAATTAATCAAGCGGCCTTCTGCCTGCAATTAAATTATACAAAATAACAATAACTGCAATCACAAGCAAAATGTGAATGAGATTACCCATACCCATACCACCACCGATGCCCATCAAACCGAGCACCCAAACAATAATACAGATTACGGCAACTAACCAAAGAATACTTCTCATAATAATTGATTTTAGTTAATATATTCCTAAATCTACAACAATCATTCCATATGATAAAAATCATGATTGCCCCATTTGTTCTAACTCATCGGCTGATGGTCCATAACTTCCCGGAACAAAAATATCGTTGAGCCTGTAATAAACCCCTAATTGCGCCCGATGATGTGTAATCTGTTTAAAGGATTGCATAATAGCTTCATAAATAGTCCAATCTGACAAAACATTTCCGCCGTGACGCAGTTGCCAGCGTTTATCAAAATCAGAATCGCTCATATTTCGCAAGGCCTCTGCACCGGCTTGATAGGATTTTTCTAAATGTGCTATAAGTTCTGATTTGCTGGAAATGCGGGCGGGCGAATAAGGATTTTCGGCAAAATCCAAATATTCGGTTTTGAGCATAAAATCCGGCCAACCAAAAATTTCCACCACATGAATGGCGAGATGAATCATTGGCATGCTTTTCGGATGTGGTTTCCAATCATTTTTTTCTTCGGGATAACGCTCGATAAACTTTTTGGTGATTTCGTATTCGGTGGTAAGGTCCTTTTGTAATTCTTGTAGTAAGTTCATAATGAATAATTTGAAATAAATTTAAGAAATCCTTTTTGGATTTAATTAAAAAATTAACTTAAAACTCGAAGAAATTTTAGCCTAAAAACAAAAATGCCCGCCAAAAGCGAGCATTTTATTATTTGAAAAAACTATAATTAATCTTTCGCCGGAAGAATTTTCCCGGAAACCTCTCCAAATCCAATTCGAATTCCATCTTTTTCGCACCATCCACGCATAATTACTGTGTCATTGTCTTCGATGAACTTTCGCTCCGAACCATCTTTTAATTTGAGTGGTTTGCTTCCGCTCCAAGTCAGTTCCAGCATGGATCCAAAAGAATCTTCCGTTTTTCCGCTGATGGTTCCGCTCGCATACATATCGCCCACTTCCAGATTACATCCGTTCACAGTGTGATGCGCCAGTTGTTGCGCCATATTCCAATACATATATTTGAAATTGCTGGTACAGATCAGATTTTCTTCTCCATTTTCCGGCTGAATTAAAGTCTGCAAATGAATGTCAAAATTTTTCTTTCCTTCGTATTTCAGATAAGGTAAAACTTCAGGCTCCTGCTCCGGACCGTTCACTCGGAAAGGATCCAAAGCTTCCAATGTTACAATCCAGGGCGAAATTGAAGATCCGAAATTCTTCGCCAAAAATGGCCCCAATGGTACATATTCCCATTTTTGAACATCACGCGCGCTCCAATCGTTGAACAAAACCATCCCGAAAATATGATCTTCTGCTTCAGTAGTGGAAATCGTTTCACCTAAATCCGTATAGGAATTTGTGATAAACGCCATTTCCAATTCGAAATCCAGTCTTTGGCTTGGACCAAATACGGGTTTATCGGCATTGGGCGGCATGGTTTGACCCTTTGGACGGTAAATCGGCGTACCCGAAACCACAATCGAAGAAGCCCTTCCGTGATAGCCCACCGGCAAATGTTTCCAATTGGGAAGAAGTGCATTATCGGGATCGCGGAACATTTTACCAACATTGGTCGCGTGCTCAATGCTGCTGTAAAAATCGGTGTAATTCGGAACGTGAACCGGCAATTGCATCGATACTTTTTCGATGTTGTGAAAAGCTTCCAATTGAGTTTCTTCGTCTTTTGAAAGCTCAGATCCTTCCAATAATAATTTCTGAATGTGCTCACGAACCGGAACAGTAACCGATTTTCCAAGAGAAATAAATTCATTCAAAGTAAAAGCTTCGAAAACATTTTCTCCCAAATTGAATTCTTCAAAATATCCGTTTTCATATAAAACCGCTAAATTGACAACCGTATCCCCAATTCGAGTGACACAGGCAATTTCATCATCTGAAAAAATACCCACACCAAAGGGAATATTATAAATGGAAAAATCTGAGTTTTCTTCGTATTGAATGAATGACTTCATATTGATTTGCTTTAAAATTTTTGGAGTTCAAAATTAAGGATTTAAAGCTTAACTGACGAATAAACCCCAAGAAATCCAATTTAAATCACCAGTTTATTTCTTCTTTTCCCAAAGATTTAAGGTGAGCATTGGTTCGAGAAAAAGGTTTACTGCCAAAAAATCCGTTGTAAGCAGAAAAGGGAGATGGATGTGGAGATTTGATGATAAAATGTTTTTCGGTATCGATAATGCTTCCTTTCTTCTGCGCATAAGCACCCCATAAAATAAAAACCAGATTTTCTTTTTGCTCTGATAATTTCCGGATGGCTGCATCGGTAAATTCTTCCCAACCTTTTTTCTGATGAGAGCCGGCTTGCGATGCCCGAACCGTCAAAGTTGCGTTTAACAATAAAACGCCTTGGTCTGCCCATCTTTCCAGATTTCCGCTTTTTGCAATCGGAATTCCTAAATCAGCATTCAATTCTTTGAAAATATTTTTCAGACTCGGCGGCTGTGCAATTCCCTCCGGAACCGAAAAACTGAGTCCATGCGCCTGACCAGCTCCATGATAAGGATCCTGACCAATCAAAACAACTTTTACTTTGTCAAAAGGTGTATGATCAAAAGCCGAAAAAATGAGTTTTCCGGGCGGATAAACTTTTTGGGATTGGTATTCCGAACGAACAAATTCGACCAAATTTTTAAAATAAGATTTATCAAATTCCTCTTTCAACACTTCTTTCCAGGAAGGTTCAATCTTTACATCCATTAAATTTAAATTCTGATTTCCAAATATAGTTTAATTTTGCAGGGATGCAGGTATCTGAACAGACTTTACACGACTTGGAATTTCCGAAGATTTTGGAGAAAATTGCGGAATTTGCTTTTAATGAAAGAACTTCCCAATTGATTTTGGAGTTAAAACCCTACCAAAATATTTCACATTTGATTCAGGATTTAAATACGACAAACGAATATCTTTCAAGTTTTGAAAGCGAAAACCGAATTCCTTTTTCGGAATTTTATTATATGAAGGATTTTCTGCCCCGACTGGAAATCGAAAACTATTACCTTAATGCAGAACAGTTTTTTCAAATCAAATCCAATTCGCTTCAGATCAAAGAAATAACCAAATTTATTTCAAAATTTGAAGAGTATTTTCCCGAACTAAATTCTCTCGTTTCTGAAGTCGTATATGAAAAGGAAATCGTCAAGGAAATTGATGCCGTTTTTAATCGGCACGGCGAAATAAAAGACGACGCAAGTCCCGAACTTTTCGAAATCAGAAAACAAATGAAACAGGTTTCGGCACGAATTTCTGATTTGTTTAAAAAATCCATCACACACAATCTGAGTTTTCTGGATGATATCAAAGAAACCGTAGTGGACGACAAAAGAGTTTTGGCCGTTTTATCTTCGGTTCGGAAAAGAGTCAAAGGAAGACTTTTGGGAACTTCCAAAACCGGTTCGATTTCATTTATCGAACCCGAAAGCGTACAAAAACCCAATCGTGAATTGGAAGAATTAAAGGAAGAAGAAAGTCGGGAAATCATTAAAATTCTTCGAAAATTAACGGCTGTAATTGCGGTTCACAAAAACCTGTTGGAAGAATATGAAGACTTATTGGAATATTTTGATTTTACTCAGGCAAAAGCTCAGTTTTCACTGAAAATCAAAGGAACACTTCCCGAAATCAAACCCGAAAAAATCCTCAATCTGACCGATGCTTATCATCCATTGCTTTATTTGTCCAATTCAGAAAAGAAATTAAAAACCATTCCACAGACACTGCGAATGGATAAAAATCAGCGAATTATCATCATTTCGGGACCCAATGCAGGCGGAAAAAGTATAACCTTGAAAACCATCGGATTAAATCAACTGATGATTCAAAGCGGAATTTTAATTCCGGTTCATCCCAAATCCGAAGTTGGATTTTTCGATAAAATATTTACAGATATAGGCGATAATCAGTCGATTGAAAATCAATTAAGCACTTATAGTTATCGTTTAAAGCAAATGTCTTATTTCATTAGAAATGTTGACGATAACACCTTGCTTTTGGTGGATGAATTCGGAACCGGATCGGATCCGGAACTCGGTGGAGCTTTGGCCGAAGTTTTCTTTGAAGAATTCTATGAGAGAAAAGCTTTTGGAATTTTTACCACACATTATACCAACATCAAAATTGCAGCGGAAAATTTGCCAGAGGCCATCAATGCCAGTATGCTTTTTGATGAGAAAACACTGAATCCTTTGTACAAACTGGAAATTGGTCAGGCCGGAAGTTCGTTTACTTTTGAAGTGGCGGAAAAGAACAAAATTCCGTTTCGTCTGATCAATCGGGCCAAAAAGAAAGTGGAACAGGACAAAGTTCGTCTTGATAAAACCATTTTGAAACTTCAGCAGGAAAAGTTTGAAATTCAGAAAACAAAAGATCAGGTCCGGGAACTAAAACAAACTTCAGAATCTCAGAGCAAAGAACTGGAATCGACCCACGAGAAAATCCGGGAGAAACTCGTTGATTTTCAGCAGCTGTACGACAATGAATTGAAAACGCTTCAAGTTGGTAAGAAAATGAAAGACTGGGCCGATGATTATTTGAAATCAAAAAACAAGAAGAAATTAATCGGAGAATTCCTGAAATGGGTTGAAATGGAGAATTCCAAGAAAACTAAATCACTTGCAGTTGAAAAGAAGAAGGAAAAAATCGTTCAGAAAGAAATTCAAAAAGAATTAAAGAAAAATAAGGAAACGATCGTTGAGGAGCAAAAGAAAATTGAACAAAAGAAAAAAGAGATTATAAAACAAACAATTGAAAATCTGAAAGTTGGTGATCGCGTAAAAATAAAAGACAGTAACAGCGTAGCAACGGTGGAAAAGATTGAGGGTAAATCAATTGTATTAAATTATGGTCAATTTACTGCAAAAGTTTCTATATTTGATGTCTATAAAATACAATAAAGGGTAATATGAAAAAAATTGTACTTGTGGCTTCTCTGCTTGTAGGGATTACAATAAACGCGCAGGATAAAGTAAACCAAGCTGCGCTTCAGAAGATTTCTGAGGAAGCACAGATAAAAAACCAAGAGGCACAACTCCATAAGGAGGCCTATTCAGAAGGAGTGCATAGTTTTCCGGAAGAAGTTTCATTTGAAGGATTTACCTCTACAGGAATTCCTGAATATTTATCTGTGGATAGTCAAACACAAATCAACTCAATGAATGCTGACTATCTTTATGATGGAACCATTCCTGGCGTAGAAGTTACAGGTTCCGGGCTTACTGCCTATATTTGGGATGGAGGCGCTATACGTACTACCCATCAAGAATTTGGAGGCCGTGCAACGAACGTTGAAAACACAGGTTCAGGAAGCCATTCAACTCCAGTAGCAGGAGTTATCATCGCATCGGGTATGACGCCTGCAGCAAAGGGTATTGCTTATGAAGCGAATCTGCTAGGGTATAACTTTACAAACAATATTGATGAAATATCATCGGCTTCTAGTGATCCTGCAAACTCAAATTACATGATATCGAATCATTCCTATGGTTCATTGACAGGTTGGTATTTCAATTCTAATAATGATACTTGGTATTGGTATGGCTATCCACATATCTCAGAAACAGAATCCGTATTATTTGGTTACTATTCTTCTACTGATTCAGATTGGGATGAAATAGCCTATAATGCGCCGCAACACAGCATGTTTAAGTCTGCCGGAAATAACAGAACTGAAGGTCCCGGTGGAGTTGTGGATCATTACGCCTACAGCCCTACCAATCAGTGGGTTTTACATACTGGAGTATCCCGCCCCAATGATTGTATGACCCAAGGTGGATATGATTGTATCTCTTGGTCCGGTTCAGTTGCCAAAAATATTATCCTGGTAGGCGCCATTAATCCGATAGGTGGAGATAATCGTTATGAAGAACCATCTGACGTTGTTGCCACTTGGTTTACCAGCTTCGGACCAACTGACGATGGGAGAATCAAACCCGACATCACAGCAATTGGATCAGGTGTTATTTCTCCTTCCTCAAACTCAAACACAAGTTATGGTTCAAATGCTGGAACTTCTTTCTCATCACCGGCTGCCGCAGGTGTAGGATTACTTTTACAACAAGTTAAAAATGAATTGGACGGTGGATATCTTCGTTCAGACATGATGAAAGCCTTGCTTATTCATACAGCTTTTGAGGCCGGTACTTCATTGGGACCCGATTACAAATTTGGATATGGTTTAATCAATGCTTTCGGAGCAGCTGAAACTATGCTGAATGTAAATAACAATGCTTTTACCGCAAATAAAACAATTGCAAATGGGCAAACATATACAAGCAGTGTAGTTGCTTCTGGCGATGAACCTCTTAAAGCCACCATCGTATGGCTGGATCCGGCAGCAACACCACGCCCCATGACTCTGAATGACAGAACTCCATTACTTGTAAATGATTTGGATTTACGTCTTTCTAATAACGGAACTACCTATTATCCATGGAAATTAAATCCCGACTCTCCTACTGCTGCTGCAACTCAGGAAGATAATATTGTAGACAACGTGGAACAAGTATTCATTGAAAATCCCGTTGCAGGCCAAACCTATACCTTGACAGTTGGTCATAAAGGCTCCCTAACCAACAATTCTCAACAATTTGCGATTGTAATTACAGGAATTGAATCAGTTATGGGAACAACAGATGTTAATTTAGACGACGTTATTGCTTTGTATCCCAATCCTGTGATTGATAATCTGAACATTCAGACAACCAAAACGCTGAAAAATGCTCAGGTAAAAGTTTTCAATCAAATGGGACAAATTGTTTATATGAATGAATTTGATTCCTTGAAAAACAAACAAAACATCAATCTTTCATCTTTCCCTTCAGGAACTTATATGATTTACATAAAATCTGATGAAGGTGTTATCACCAAGAAAATCATTAAGAAATAAAAAATTGAATTAAATTATAATTGTAAAAAGGTGGATTAATTTCCACCTTTTTTATAACCTAATTCTCCAGCCAGATTTTAAAGTCATTTACACGCTCGCGCGAAACAATCAGATCCTCTTCAACTCCTTTAATATAAAGCTGGTAACGGCTTCCTGAATGTGTTGTAATGTTTTCTATATGTCGGAGATTCACAATCGAATTCCGGCTGATTCTGAAAAAATCTCTAGGATTTAATTGTGACTCCAAATCTCCCAGACTTTGTTCAATCGGATATTCACGATTCTCAGTAAAGAGATAAGTTGCTTTGTTTTTTGAACAAAAACAGGAAATAGTTTCGGTATGAATAGTTTTCAGATTCGATCCAACTTTTATCAAAAAGCGTTCGCGGTATTTATTGTCGAAATTATTGCTCAATAAAGATTGAAGCTGAAAAGCATCCCAAACCACAGGGTTTGCCCGTTCACGGTATTTTTCGATAGCTTTGCGTAAATCCGATTTATTAATTGGTTTCAATAAATAATCTATACTATTGAATTTAAATGCTTTAAGCGCGTATTCATCATAGGCAGTCGTGAAAATAATTGAACTTTTGGGTTGGACTTGTCCAAAAATTTCGAAACTGACTCCGTCACCGAGTTGTATATCCAAAAAAATCAAATCCGGTTCTTGATTATTTTCAAACCACCGGACAGACTCTTTCACGCTGTTCAGCATTGCAAGCGGTTCGATTCCTTCTTCCTGAAGCAATTTCATCAAATATCGGGCTGCCGGTTTTTCGTCTTCTATGATGATTGTTTTCATTGGGTTTTGAATTTATCGGATTATTTTCCGTCTCGGATTCGGCGTTGTTTTTCCAACTCTTTCTGCACCTGACGTTCTTTCCAGGCTGAATTATTGAAAAATCCAAAAACGCCTAAACCGTGAAAAGCAAGCCCTATGCCCCAACCTGCCATCGGGTAAATCGCCCAAAAATGACCTCCGTCTTTCAGACTTAAAAAGGCAAAATAACCATTTACTATCAGATAGCAGGCAAGATGGATGTAAAAACCTATTTTTTCTTCCACTGCCTTTTTGGCTCGCTGATATTCTTCCGTCGTATAATTATGTTTCGGTTCCATTGTCTTTATTTTTTTGTTTTCTAAGTTCTTTTCGAATCAATATATCCTTGAATTTTCCAGGCAACAAAACAAAGGCAAACCAAATCATACTTACCGTAAATCCTATCGCCGGCCAATACGCCCAATCATAAGTTCCATCTCTCAAATCCAACCAATGCAGGTAGCTCAGCATCACTATATAGCCGATTAAAATCAGATAGAAAGCCTGAATATCTTTTACGGTTTTTTCAATGTATCGAAATTCCTTTTCTGTTATTTTCTGAATTTTCATACTGATTTATTTTAATCCAAAAATTGATTACGTTCGCGTTGTCTTCGTTCCAGTTCCTTTTTAATCATCTGATCTTTCCACGAACTCGAATTGAAAAATCCGAATACTTCCACATAATGGAAAAACACACCCATTCCCCATCCGAGCAGCGACCAAAAAGCCCAGTCATAACTGCCGTCTCGCAAATCCAAAAAGGTCAAAAACAAATTCACAATGATATAACTCGCCAGATTCCAATAAAAATCCTGAACATCTTTCACGCGCTTTTGCGCTGATTTAATTTCTTCTTCTGTATAATTTTGATGAACTTCCATAGCTATAATTTTTTCGGTTAATAAGGGTATTTTGACAATAAATTCTTCAGCCGTACGACTGATTTCAACTTCTTTTCGGGTAAAGGATTTATAACGATCTTTGATGTTCTGAAGCCCCTTCCCTGTGCTGTTATGTATTTGATTTTTGATTTGTAAATTATTAATTATCAACAAATAATCATTCTCAACTAAAACTTTAACTTTCAAGGGTTCTTCGCTTGAAATCCGATTGTGTTTTATGCAGTTTTCCAATAAAATCTGTAACGATAACGGCACAATCTGCAAACCTTTCGGTAGATTTTCAGACATCTCAAATTCAAGTCCGTCTTCATATCTTTTTTGAACCAGATTCATATAGGTCCGGCTGAAATCAATTTCTTCTTCAAGTGAAACCAATGCCTTGTCTTTTTGCTCCAACACATACCGATAAACCAATGAAAGTTCACCAACAAATTCCTGAGCTTTATCGGGATTTTCTTCAATCAATCCATTTAGGACGTTCAGACTATTGAACAAAAAATGCGGCCCAATTTGTGATTTCAGTGATTCGTGTTCAGTGGAAATCTGAATTACTTTTTCTTTTTGTTCTTTTAATTTATTGGTCTGATAATGCTGAATTAAGGCGATTACATGAAAAATGGCAGCAATGGTCGTCGCAATCCAAATCAACCTACTTAGAGAATCCCAAGACTTCATGGAAAGTAACCAATTCATAGAATCCTTCAGGTCATTTCCCAAAACAAGTAACATTATAAAATAGAGAATACCTCCTGCCAAAAGGGTTACCACGCTACTCCCAAAAATGCCCACCAACAAACGTTTAGCAAAGCTTTTCCAATCAAATCCGGGAAATACTTTTTCTGCCCAAACCGAAACAGGCGCATTAACCAAATAGAGACCGGTGGTAAAAAAAAGCGTCCATAAAAAGTTACCCAAAACCTCTCCCCAACCAGGTAATTGACTATTATTCAAGATATAAAGCAAAAGGAAAAATAAAGTAATCACAACCGAAATCACGGAAATATTGCGGATATGTTTGGGCATATTTTTCATCAGGACACTTGATTCAAATTAATTTTTGAGATTTAATTTTTACAAGTTGAATTCAGAATTTCATCGACTTGCTGTTCGCCCCATCCGGGTTCAAAGTTCTCTTTATTTTCAACTTCAAAAAGTGCTTTTGCACGTTCAATTTGAGGACAATATTCTTTTGGATCTTTGCCCCAGAATTCGGCTCCGCCCATATTGTATTGCGCCATTAGGTACAAGGCACGCGGATTTTTTGAATCAATTTTCAAGGCATCATCATAATCTTTGATAATCGCTCCGGAAAGTGGCATGCCATAAGTTTCAGGGTCTTTGGCTACTTTTACCGTTCGGAATAATCCTCTGAGCGTCAGTACCTCCGAATTATCAGGCGCGAGTTCGTCCAAAAGTTGGTATTTGGTTTCCAATTCATCAACCGTTTTGATTGCTTTTGATTTTTCTTGCGAAAATGCATTTAAGGTTCTGATGAAAATCGAATAATACAGCGGCAACCAGTTTTGGGTTTCTACTTTGGCAATTCGGTCAAAATGCTGTGCAGCTTTCTCCATATCATCTGGCGATTGGGCTTCTTTGAAAGAAGTCAGCGCTTTGGTCATTTCGGTTTCGTATTTGGTTTGCGCATTTACAAACCAGCTGCTAACCAAAATTGTCATAAATAAAATAATCCGATACATAATTTTTGATTTTGAATTTCTTGGGACAAAATTCGCCCGAGAAATAAATTTATCAAAAAACTTTCGGATGAACTGTAAAAATAAACGGATGAATCGTTTAAATCAACAAATAATAATCTTTATTGATAATTTCTTTCACCAAAAACTGAGCTTCCAACACGAATCATATTACTTCCTTCTTCAACAGCGATTTCATAATCACCGCTCATGCCCATGGAAAGTGTTTTGAGTTCCGGGTTTTGAGTTTTAAGTTGATCAAAAAAAGTTTTTAAAGTTCGGAATTCATTGCGGATTTGAGATTCGTCTTCCGTAAAAGTCGCCATTCCCATTAAACCTACAATTTTCACAAAAGGAAAATTTGATTCATAAGTGGCCAAAATTCGCTGGGCTTCCTCCTGTTCCATTCCGAACTTTGTTTCCTCGTCTGCAATGCTAATTTGAAGCAAACAAAGAATGATTCTCTCTTGTTTCAGCGCTTGTTTATTGATTTCTTTCAACAAACTTTCGCTGTCCACACTATGAATCAAATGAATAAAGGGCGCAATGTATTTGACTTTATTTTTCTGTAAATGACCGATTTGATGCCAACGAATATCTTTAGGCAAAGCTTCATATTTTTCGACCATTTCCTGCACACGGTTCTCGCCAAAATCCAAATGCCCAGCATCATAAGCCGTTTGAACGTCTTCGGCCGGTTTGGTTTTGGAAACCGCTACGAGCGTAACTTCCTGTGGTAACTTTTCATTGAAATAATTAATATTTTCTGCTATCCCGTTCATTTTATTATTCAATCATTCTGTTATTCAATCATTCAATTACTCTTTCAACTGAAATATATTCAATCCGCTAAGGGGTTTTGGTTCAATATATGTACTTTTTGGAGGCATTTTTAACCCGAGATCTGCAATCATTTCCAAATCACGAGCGGCCACGGGATAAAAGAAAAAGCCAAGTTTAAAATTTCCTGAATCGACTTTCTTTTGAAGTTTTTTAATTCCATTTGTATTACCTGATCCTCGCACAAATCCTATCCGGCTATCGTCACTTGAATTTTGGATATTCAAAATCGGTTTTAGAACCAATTCTTCTAAAAGATAAGTATCGAGTTCTGACAAACCTTTTATGGACAAAGCCTCTCTTTTGACAAACAAACTGTAAAATTTTCCGTTTAAATACATCCCAATATTGTGTTTTTTGGTCGGGAAAAAGGGGTTTTGGCCCCGTTCAGCCATATCAAATTTTTCTTGGATGGCTTTCAGAAATCCCTCTTCGTCCAGACCATTTAGATCAGTAATCACACGGTTATAATCTCTGATTATCAATTCCCTATCTGAAACCAACATAGCCATTGTATAGTTCACCGGGTGATGTTCTGAAACCTCTTTCATTTGGCTTCGCATCAATTCGGAATACACCAAAGAACTTTCCATCCGATGGTGGCCGTCGGCTATGTAAAGTGCATCGTATTTCTCAACCGAATCTTTGATTTGCTGTAGGTTCAGACGATTTTCTATCTGCCACAATTGATGCTGATTTTCATCCTTGTCTTTAAAAACCGCTACGGGAAGACGTTTCATTTCGACTTCCATCAACAAATCAATTCTTTGATTGTGCGGATAAGTCAACAAAACCGGTTCGGAATGGAAATGCACATTTTCAAGATAACTAGCAAAAAGCTCTACTCTTTTGGTCAGTGTTTCTTCGTGTTTTTTAATTTTCCCAGATTTGTAATCTTCAAGATTTACCAAACCGATGATTCCCCTCACCTGCTCTTTGTCGGGCTTGGTAAGCTGATAAATGTAAAAAGAAGTTTTATCCTGTTCTGAATTACTGCTTTTCACAAAATTCTGGAAGTTTTCTGCGATTTCCTTTAGTCTAACTTCTGGATCTTCATTGGCTTTTTCCCAAGTCGGTTTAATGATTTGGAGAAAAGAATCTGCATTTTGAGCGGTTTCCTTTTCCAATTCCTCCAATGTGAAACTGTCGATGGATTTTGTTGAAAAAAAGCCCGCAATTTCTTTGACGGGCCGTATTCCTTTAAACGGTTTGAATTCCGGCATGGTGCAAATTTAGCAATTTTATAGTTCTTTTAACCTTTATAAATTTTAGTGATTTGTTCGGCAAGCTCCATCCCGATTCTTTCTTGAGCCTCCTCTGTACTTCCTGCCAAATGCGGAGACATTGAAATTTTTTCATTCATCAGCAAACGCACACTTGGTTTGGGTTCATCTTCAAAAACATCCAAACCTGCTCCGGCAATTTTCCCGGAATCCAGCGCTTCCAACAAGGCTTCTTCATCCACCACACCGCCACGCGCCGTATTGATAATCATCGCTCCGTCTTTCATTTTTTCAATTTCTTCCGCGCCGATGATATGTTTTTCCTGAGCCGGAATATGCAAAGAAATCACATCGGATTGCGCCAAAACATCCTCAAATGATTGGGTTTTGAATTTAAAAACGACTTTTTGTCCGTCGAAAAATTCAATCGGAACTTCCATTTCTTTTTGCGTTCTATTGTAAGCAATTACCTTCATTCCTGCGCCAATTGCATTTTTGGCCACCTCACGACCAATTCGACCAAAACCGATAATCCCCATGGTTTTCCCTCTCAATTCATGGGCTTTGCCATAAGCTTTTTTCAGTTCTTTGAATTTGGTTTCACCTTCGAGCGGCATGGTTCGGTTGGCATCGTGAAGATTTCTAAAGAGCGAATAAACGTGCGCCATCACCATTTCGGCTACGGAAGCCGAGGAAGCTTCGGGTGTATTGATGACTTGAATTCCTTTGGATTGAGCATATTCAACGTCGATATTGTCCATTCCAACTCCTCCTCTTCCGATGATTTTCAGCTGGGTCGCATCTATCAAATCCTGACGAACTTTGGTCGCACTTCTCACCAAAAGCACTTCTATTTCATTTTGGTTGATGAAATTGGCAAGTTGATCTTGGGCAACAAAAGTGGTAATCACTTCAAAACCTTCTTTTTCCAACATCAGTTTTCCACCCAATGAAATCCCGTCGTTTGCTAATATTTTCATTTATCAATTAAATTTAATCTATCCGAATTTCGTTTCAAATTCCTTCATCACATCCACCAAAACTTGCACACTTTCCAAGGGCAAAGCATTGTACATACTCGCACGGTATCCGCCCACATCCCGATGTCCGTTCAGACTGGAAATTCCGGCTCCCTTCCAGATTTTATCAAATTCCGGTTTTAGATTTTCATCTTTCAGCACAAAGGTTGCGTTCATTTCGGAGCGATCTTCTTTTTCAGCTGTTCCGATGAACATTCCGTTGCGATCGATTTCGCTGTACATTAATTCCGCTTTTTGCTGATTGATTTTACTAATCGCCGGCACTCCTCCTAAGTTTTTAAGCCATTGAAGGTTCAGCATCACACCATAAATCGATAAAACCGGCCAGGTATTGAAGGCACTTCCTTTTGAGATATGCGTCTGATAATTAAGATAACTTGGAATATCGCGTCCTGTTTTTCCCAGAACTTCTTTGTTGATAATGGTTACGGCACTTCCTGCGGGTCCCATATTTTTTTGTGCTCCGGCATAAATGACATCGAATTTGGAAACATCAATCGGTTTGGAAAGAATATCGGACGACATATCACAAACCAGCGGTACATCGACATCAGGAAAAGATTTCATCTGCGTTCCGAAAATTGTATTGTTGGAGGTACAGTGAAAATAATCCACATCATCCGGAACTACAAAATCTTTGGGAATGTAATTGAAATTTTTATCGGATGAGGAAGCCACGACTTCCACGTGTCCTAATCTTTTGGCTTCTTTGATTGCTTTTTGCGCCCAAACACCTGTTTCGGTAAAAGCTGCTTTTCCACCGTCGAGTTTCATCAGATTAAAAGGAAGCATCACGAATTGAAGTGAAGCACCGCCCTGTGTGAAAATAATTTCGTGGGTATCGGGAACATTTAACAGTTCTCTGACCAGCGAAATCGCCGTATCAATTACTTCTTGTGCATCTGCCCTTCGGTGTGAAATCTCCACGATGGAAGAACCCGAATTGTTGAAATTCAAAACGGCCTGCGCCATTTTATCAAAAACTTCTTGAGGAAGAATGCAGGGACCTGCACTGAAATTGTGGATTTTCATAGTTATTTATGCATTTTGCGAAATCCGAAGTTCGAAATCCGCTTTATTAATTCATTTAGTTTGCGTTTTCAACTTCCGGGTTAATCATTCGCCGTGCATAAACGCCTTTTTCTTCAACAGGCGTTCTTCGCTTTCCACGTGGTCATCATCGGGCACACAACAATCGACAGGACAAACTGCCGCACATTGTGGTTCTTCGTGGAAGCCTTTGCATTCGGTACATTTATCGGGGACTATAAAATAAACTTCATCGCTCACGGGTTCCTGCGCTTCATCGGCGTCAAAAGCCTGACCGTCGATATTTACAATCGGACCGCTTAGATTGGTTCCGTCTGCATATCGCCAGTCCACAGCCGCTTCATAAATTGCATTATTTGGGCATTCAGGCTCACACGCGCCGCAATTAATACATTCATCAGTGATTATGATTGCCATTTTTATTGGTTTTAAATTGAATATTCTAAATTAAAAGGAGTTAGACAGAAAATGGACTTCTAACTTCAAATTTCCTTACATTTGCACCACAAAATTACCACATTTTTTTATACTTTATGGCAATTCACAACCGTATTTCCGCGATTTATGATTTAGGTCAGTTTTTTAGTTTTATAACTGAAAATGAAACCGATAAACCGGAGAATTTAGCCAAATACGAATACCTGAAAGAGGAATTTATCTCGGTTCTGAATTCGGCTGAAATTCATAATCCTTGGTTTACGAAAGACAATCTGAATTACTGCCTTTCGCAATGGGGAAAAACCTTGACGGAAAAGAACTTAAAAGATTGGGTCAAAAACTATTCCGAAGCCCAAAATCCTAAAAATGTCGGGATCATTATGGCCGGAAATATTCCGCTGGTGGGTTTTCACGACTTGATTTCAGTCTTGGTTTCGGGTCATAAAGCCATGGTGAAAGCTTCTTCCAAAGACGATGTTTTGATGGATTTTGTGATGAATTATTTAAAAAATTCAAACGAAGATTTAAATCAATCCATTCAAAAAGTAGAACGACTTCAAAATCAAGATGCTGTGATTGCGACCGGAAGTAATAATACGGCGCGTTATTTTGAATATTATTTCAAGGATATTCCGCACATCATTCGAAAAAACCGAACTTCTGTTGCTGTTTTAACCGGAAATGAGTCAAATGAAGATTTAAAAAAATTAAGCGAAGATATTTTCCGATATTTTGGTTTGGGTTGCCGAAATGTTACCAAACTTTATCTGCCCAAAGGTTTCAATACCGATTTGATTTTTGAAGCATTTTATGACTGGAGCCCGATTATCAATCACACCAAATATTCCAATAATTACGACTATAACCGCGCGATTTATCTGATGGAACAACAAGCTTTTCTGGATAATAATTTTGTAATTCTGAAAGAAGCCAAAGATTTTCACAGTCCGATTGGGGTGGTTCATTTTGAGTTTTATGAAGATTTGGAAGAAGTAAAAAAAGAATTGAAAGAAAACGAAGAAAAACTTCAATGTGTGGTGGGAAATGATTTCGAAGTGAAATTCGGAGAAACCCAAAAACCATCTTTGACAGATTATGCAGATCGTGTGGATACGATGAGGTTTTTGGAAATACTTTAAAAGCATTCTTTTAGTCCCTATCTATTTCATTTTTAAGTAATTTCTTAAATTTGAAAAAAAAAAACGATTTTGAAACCCCTACTACCTCTTTTACTATTTTTTCTATCCAATTTTGTAGGATTTGCACAAAATGAAAAACAAATTTCTTTCCGAAACCTGACGGTTGATAACGGTTTGTCGCAAAATAGTATTGTAAGTATGACCCAGGACCAAACCGGCTTTATGTGGTTTGCAACTCAGGATGGCTTGAACAAATACGACGGCAGACATTTTCAATATTATCCTTACCAGTTTGAAGATGTCACCCGAAATACTTATAGCAAATTAGGGAAAGTTTTTGTTGACAATGAGGATGTTGTGTGGATTATCACGAATTCAGGAATTCTTCACAAACAAAATAAAGCATCAGAAAAATTTGAACAGGTCAAAAATATAGAAAATGTAAGTCTATTAATTCAGGACTCTTCCAAAAATTACTATTTAGGAACTTATGGTTCAGGAATTTATAAAATTTCTTCCACAACCAAAGATACCCTGCAAATCTTAAAACCTTCGGATATACATTTAACTACTTATGATTTATTTCCATATAAAAACTTTGTCTTAGCAGCAACTTCCGGAGGAATTATCAAAATATTTGACAATAAAGCTTATGAATTTATCGAAGTGGCACCCGGCACAAATTTTAGTTCCTTTGCTAAATCGACCGCTCAAAATAAAATTTTCTTGGGAAGTTATGGAAATGGCTTGTTTGTCGCAGACGAATCTATGCATTTTCAACCGTTTACAGGTTTTGAAAATAACCCGTTACCCACCAATTTGATTATACAGGATATACTGATTGACAGCAGTGATAAACTTTGGATTGCTACCTATGGTAAAGGTGCTTATTTAGTAGATTTCGAAAAAGAGACCATTCAGAATTTTGTTGCCAATAAAACCAACCCGTATGCCCTGCATTACAACGATGTTCTCAGTCTTTACGAAGACTTTACCGGAACGGTTTGGTTGGGAACTGACGGTTCAGGTTTGAGCTATTACGATGAGTATTTGGTGAAATTTAACGTGCTGACCAATAAACAAATTCCCAATGATTTCAACATCGATTTTGTGAGAGCTATTTCTAAAAAAGACGGAAAAATATGGCTGGGAACTTCTAACCTTGGACTTACCTCTGTAGATTTTAAAACAAAAGAATACCAGACACTGACGACTTCCAATTCTAAACTTTCCAGCAATAGAATTATGAGTTTGCACAGCAATAGTTTGGGATTGTGGATTGGTCATCAAAATCACGGTTTGCAGAAAATGACCGGGGATAACCATTTTACAACTTTTGAAGCTACCCAAGGAATGTCTGTGTGGAAGATTTATAATGCTAAAAATGGAAATTTGTGGCTTTGCACCTTGAATGGTTTGGTTTTATTCAACGAAAAGGAAGGAATAATAAAAAGGTATAATGAACAAAATAGAAATCTGTTTTCCAGCGGAATACGTACGGTTGAATCAGGTAAAGAAAATGAATTATGGATTGGAACCGAAGCCGAAGGTTTGTATTTATTAGATACTGAATCCGATCAAATTACCAAAATAAAGCAAATCCCTGACCGAATAAAATCACTGTTTTATCACAACGGAATTTTGTGGATTGGCACCAACGGAAATGGATTGAAAGCTTACAATTCAGAAACAAAAAAAATAAAGCATTTTACCACTGAGCAAGGGCTGGCAAATAACGTCATTTACGGCATACTCCCAGACGAAAAAAGCAATTTATGGCTGAGTTCTAACAAAGGACTGACGATGGCAACTATGATTGGAGATTCTATCGTCAGTATAGAAAATTTCACCAGTTATGATGGTTTGCAAACCAATGAGTTCAACACTGGAGCTTATTACAAAGACACAAACGGAACGCTTTATTTTGGTGGGTTGGAAGGCTTAAACTGGTTTCATCCCAATGATTTGTCTTTTAGTCCAATCAAGCCTAAAACCATTATTTCCCAATTTAAAATACACAGCCAACCGGTTTCACTTCATGATTTTCAAAAATTCAATTCCAATGAAAACACGGTTACTTTCACCTTTTCAAGCCTTCATTATTCATTACCCGAAAGAAATCAATACCGATATATACTCGAAAATTATGACAGCGATTGGATCGAATCCGGAAATATAAATTCTGCCCATTATACCAATCTACCTTCCGGGAAATACACATTTAAGGTTCTTTCAAGCAATTATGATGGAATTTGGAGTGAAATTCCGGCTACATTTAGCTTCAAGATACTCAAACCTTGGTACCTTTCTTACGCTGCATGGGGATTTTATTTGTTGGTATTCGGCGTGCTGGTTTATTTTGTTTATCGGTATTTTAAATGGCGCTGGCAAGTAAAAATGCAATTGGAAATGGAGTATCGCAAACGGGAACGGCTTGAAAGCCTTAATCAATTAAAAACCAAGTTATTCAATAATATTTCACATGAATTCCGTACCCCGTTAACCCTGATTTCCGGACCGGTGGAAAACCAACTCAAAAGACCGAATAATTCGGTAGAGGATGAATTAGAATTAAATTTAATCAAAAGAAATTCCAAAAGACTACTCAACCTCATCAACCAAATGCTGGATATGGCCAAATTAGAAACAGGTCATGTCCAATTAAAAATATCACCGGGAAATTTGAACTCTTTTCTTCATCAGCTAATTGGTAATTTTGAATACAAAGCCAAGCAAAAAAAGATTGATTTTAACTATCGGGTTACAGGACTTGAAAATGTTTGGTTTGACAAAGAACTGACGGAAAAAGTATTGACTAACTTGATTGGCAATGCCGTAAAATACACGCCTGAAAACGGTTTTATTGAAATCCAAGCTTCTGAAAACCAAGATTGGTTCAATTTTACCATCAACAATAATGGCAATACACTTTCTGACGAAGAATTGGCGCGTGTTTTTGATCGGTTTTATTTTGGAAAACAGAACACAGACGGCATTGGCATCGGACTTTCATTGGTAAAAGAATTGTCGACTTTGGCAAAAGGAAATATCAGCGTTCGGTCGTTTAAAGAGAATGAAATAAGTTTTCTGCTTGAATTGCCGGTTTCAAATACTTTTTTTAATGAAAATGAATTGGAAAATCTGCAAAAAAGTCCAGTTCAATCGGAATATTCAGAACTCCCCATGGATTTTGAAGATTCTTTGGATGAAATTTCTGAAGATACCAATAATCAAAACACAGTATTACTGGTAGAAGACGATCCGGATATGCGGATGTTCATAAAATCAATATTGAAAAATGATTATCAAATTATAGAAGCGAATGATGGCGTGGAAGGAGTTCAAGTGGCCATTCAAAATTTTCCCAGTCTGATTATCAGCGATGTGATGATGCCGGTTAAATCAGGAATTGATTTGTGCCGCGAACTTAAATTTAACGAGCAAACGAGCCATATTCCCATTTTACTACTTACCGCAAAAGTAGGCGACGAAAACGAAATCAAAGGGCTTCTTTCCGGAGCAGACGATTATATCACCAAACCATTTAACGAAGAAATTCTAAAACTTAAAATCAGAAATTTACTGCAGTCCAGAGCGCATTTAAAAGAAATCTATTCAAAGACTTTTCATCTTTCTCCGGAACTTTTTGTGACTTCTACCGAACAAATGTTTATGGAAAGATTGGAAAAAGTGACGCAAGAACATCTTACCGATCCTTCGCTTTCCAGTGAGGTTTTTTCTCGTTTAATGGGCATGAGTCGTTCGCAACTGCATAAAAAATTACACGCAGTTTTGGGCGTTTCTACTTCAGAGTTTATTCGTTCCCAACGATTGAAAATGGCCAAAGAATTACTCAAAAGCCAACGCCATGTTTCGGAAATTTCCTATTTGGTAGGTTTCAATACCCCTTCTTATTTCTCCAAATGCTTTAAAGAAACCTTCGGTTGTACACCGGCAGAGTTTCAGCAAGACCCATTTTAAATTTTCATTTAGGTCATTTATCAAAATATGTTTTTGCAAGGCAATGATATGTTTCCAAAATGCAATTATTTATTCAAAAAAACATTTGTTCGCAATTTTGAAACATTTGTAATATTCTCATTATCAATAATTAAATAGTTTTACACCAGTAGAATCGACCTGTTTTAATGAAAATAGAAAGAGGTAATTCCTATAATGTATTAACAATTAATAACCTAAAAAAAAACAATTTAATTATGAAAACTATTACAAGATTTATGTACTTAATTTTTCTAACAACTGTGGTTGTCAGTTGCACAAGCGATGACGACACTGGAGGTGGTGAAGAAACTCCCCAATACAATCTAGATGACCTTCAAGGAAAATGGTATAGAGCTTACAGTAACAATCCCGATTCAGACGGTATGGAAGTAACCGTTACGGGTGATCAAGGGAAAGTCACCAATGCCGCCGGGTCAAGTTTCTCACTCAATAGTGTAAAGTGGAAAGACATAATAGCCACCGATATTAAGAAATACCAACATAGCGAATTGGGCTCAGACGGCAATTATTACGAAGGCTTTATGGAATTAGGACAGGATGACACGTTGCGAATTAGTGTAGGTCATAGCGGTGCCGGAAATATGCAAAAATGGGTAAGAACCTACACAGAGCCTGAACCTGAACCTGAGCTCAACGAATGTACTCCCTACGAACCAGATAACTTTACCAATTCTATTTCCGGTACTTGGTCTGAACCCAACGAAGAAGACGTATATCCCGGTTTATTACCGGCAAGCACCGACCCAGCAGGAGGCTATTATATCGTAACGCTTCAAGCTGAAGAATCTGTTCCATGGATAGATATAAGAATTGCAGGTGACGCTGCGGCTATCATCAACGGTTCAAACGGCACGACGGACAATACCACAAGAAAAGTAGCCTTTGCGGCGCATCCGGGCATCAGTTATGATGTGATGGTAAAACCATTCTTCAATGGAAGCAGCTTTCCCGAAACTTATACCATTACATGGGAATATGTAGGAATTATGGACTGTTACGAGTATAACAATGATTTTGATCAAGCCAAATTTATTCCAAAAAACGAAACCATTGAAGCATTTGCCAACATTAACAATGAAGGATATGGCATTCAAGAAGAACACCAGGATTTCTATAAAGTAGTACTCCATCAGCCTGCAAAATTACAAGTAGAGCTGCAACAAAGTCCCTCAGATAATTTTATTACTTTTAGAATGTTTAGAGACAGTTCGCCGGGTGGAACTATAGTCACCTATCTAACACCCATTTCAGGGAATCCCGCTGGTGCAGAGGCTGGATCTTTATACTATAAAACCTCAAATAATACTTTAGAACCCGGTGTTTATTATATAGAGTTTAAAGCCTATATGGTATTTGGGCACAAAACAGCGGATTTTGATGACGGTGAAGCTTTGCCGGATACCTGGCTCACACCCTATAAATTTAAAGTCACAGCACTTCAATAGTTGTAATTATTTGTTAACCACAAACAGCCTTTTTAAAAGAAGGCTGTTTGATTTTTCTTTTTAAAAACCTGTAAAAATTGAAAAATGAATCTAATTAAATCAACATTATTGATAAGTATTCTCACACTTATTTCCTGCAATGACTCCAAAAATGAAAAAGCGGAAAACCTTGCAGAAACTATAACTATCAAAAACAATGATAACCCATCCATCGTTTTCACAATTGACGGTAACACCCGAACCATCAGCGCTAATGAACGTGTAAAAGACACTATAAATTTTAATGAACATCCGATTAAAACATTGTTCAGAAAAACACACACTGTAAAAAATGCTGATAAATTTGAAATCAATCTGAACTTCTATGAAAAGGATATTCTGGATAAAATACCCATCACCTACATATTTCCACAAGATAACTTTGGAGGTATCATTAAAATCGATTTGAATTTCTTTGACTCCGGAAGAAGTGTAGAAAAATCCATAAACAAACGTTTGATTTTTGAAGAAGGTACTCTCACCGTTCATGAATTAAGCAAAGACAAAATTCGTTTTGATTTTGAAGGAGTCGCACACGAATTGATGAGTAAAGAAAACAGATCTCCGGTTTCGGGAAGTGTGGATGTAAAATATAAATGAAATTAAGTTGAACGCATAAAAATACTTCTTAATCTTTACCAAGGATCCAATATCTACTAAAACTTAAGATCCAAATGTACGACCTCAGACGAGGTCGTATGTTGTATAAGATGATTTTCCCGCACACATTTAGTTTTCCTGGGTTATTAAACTGAATTAGAATTCATTCCTACGGATTTTAAACATTTCAAATTTTTAATTCAAAATTCAAAATAAATCCCTTTTTGCTTTCCTATATTTGCAGTGCAAAATTCAATTCAAGAAAAATGAAATACAAAAGAATACTCCTGAAACTAAGTGGCGAAGCGCTGATGGGAAATCGTCAATACGGAATTGACCCTGAAAGGCTGAATGAATACGCCCAGGAAATTAAATCGGTTGTGGAATTGGGAGTAGAAGTTGCAATTGTAATCGGCGGAGGAAATATTTTCCGTGGAGTTGCAGGAGCGGCACAGGGAATGGATCGTGTGCAAGGCGATTATATGGGAATGTTGGCTACGGTTATCAATTCTATGGCCTTGCAATCAGCACTAGAGGAAGCCGGCGTTTATACCCGACTTCAAACCGCCATACGAATGGAACAAATCGCTGAGCCTTTTATCAAAAGACGTGCAACCCGACATTTGGAAAAAGGACGTGTGGTAATATTTGGCGCAGGAACGGGAAATCCTTATTTTACGACCGATACTGCGGCTACATTACGTGCCATTGAAATCGGTGCTGACGTAATTCTGAAAGGAACCCGAGTGGACGGAATTTACACCGCTGACCCGGAAAAAGATACATCGGCCACCAAATTTGATACTTTGACTTTTGCAGAAGTTTATCAAAAAGGGCTCAATGTGATGGATATGACGGCTTTTACACTTAGCCAAGAAAATAATTTACCGATTATCGTATTTGACATGAATACCAAAGGTAATCTGACTAAATTGGTGAAAGGGGAAAACATCGGAACTTTAGTCAAGTAAATTTTGAATCTTGTGGTTTGAATTAATATATTCGCACTGCAAACAGTGAATTTCGGAATTCTAAAAAATAAATTAAAATGGAAGAATTAGATTTTATAGTAGAAGAAGCAAAAGATCAGATGCAAAAAGCATTGGAACATTTGGAAAAAGAACTGACCAAACTTCGTGCGGGAAAAGCAAGTCCTGCGATGCTTTCTACCGTGAGATTTGATTATTACGGAAATTCGACTCCTTTGAGCCAAGCTGCTAACATCGGCACACCAGATGCACGAACAATTACAGTTCAACCTTGGGAAAAAAACCTGATTCCTGAAATGGAAAAAGCAATCATCAATGCAAACCTTGGCTTTGCTCCTTCTAACAACGGAGATATGATTATCATCAGCATTCCGCCGGTAACAGAAGAAAGACGTAAAGAATTGGCGAAATTGGCAAAAGCAGAAGCAGAAAACGCAAAAGTAAGTATCAGAAATGCGCGAAAAGATGCCAATAACGACATCAAAAAAGAAGAAAATGCTTCTGATGATTTGAAAAAACAATACGAAGACAACATCCAAACACTTACGGACAAATACGTCAAATCAACCGACGATATTCTAGCCTTAAAAGAAAAAGAAATTATGACCGTTTAAGGTTATTTGAAAATATTTGAAACGCTGTTGGAAATCTGACAGCGTTTTTTTATTAATTTTAATTTATGTCAGAACGAATTTCTCAATCCTGGTTCCAATCAAACGATGCGCTATTTATCGCACAAAAATTGATGGGTAAAACTTTGGTGCGAGATTTCGGAAACGGTGATATCTTTCGTTCCGTCATAACCGAAACAGAAGCCTACATCGGTCCTGAAGATTTGGCTTGTCACGCAAGCAAAGGAAAAACAGCGAGAACTTCGGTGATGTTTGAGGAAGGCGGATTGGTGTATGTGTATCTGATTTATGGAATGTATTGGATGCTGAATTTTGTGACAGGCAATCAAAATGAACCACAGGCCGTTTTGATCCGAGGAACTCAAGCTTGCAGCGGCCCGGGCAAATTAGGTAAATTATTAGAACTTGATAAATCTTTTTATGGTGAAAACCTGGAAAGTTCAAACCGAATTTGGGTGGAAGATTCAGAGTCTGTCGGAAAAATTATTTCCACACCCCGAATTGGTATAGATTATGCAGGAGAAGTCTGGAAAAACAAACCATGGCGGTTTGTTTTGGAAATTTAGATGCTGATTTCTCAGCGATTATTCATTAAAAAAATTAATATGAAATCTATTTACAAAACCCTGACTTTATCCATGATGGCAATGTTTTTATCAGCCGGATTGAATGCACAAAAATCGAACATCACCAAAGAAGACTTGCCAAAATCGGCACAGACATTTTTAAAGGAAAACTTCATTAACGAAAGAGTTGTTCAGGCAGAAAAAGATAATTACGGTAATAGAACCGATTATGAAATTGTGCTTAGCAACGGAACCGAAATTGAATTTGACAATAAAGGAAATTGGAAAGAAGTAGATGCGAAAAATAAAGAAGCTTTGCCAGAAGGATTTATTCCAAGAAAAATTGTTCAGCATATCACCCAAAATTTCGCACCCCATCAAGTTTCAAAAATTGAAAAAGATCGTAACAAATATGAAGTTGAACTCACCAACGGAATTGATCTTGAATTTAGTTTAAATGGTGATTTCCTGAGAATTGATGATTAAGTTTCAATCCATTTAATAAAAAAAAACAAAAAAGGTTCCGCGATACTCAGCGAAACCTTTTTTTGTCATTCGTAAATCTTATAAACCTAATTCTTAAGCTCTTCTAACATTTACAGCATTCGTTCCTTTTTTTCCTTCTTCCAAGTCAAAAGACACCTCATCGTTGTCTCTAACTTTATCAACCAATCCGGTTACGTGAACGAAATACTCTTTACCTGACTCGTCATCTTTAATAAATCCGTAACCTTTGGTTTCATTGAAGAATTTGACAGTACCTTTATTCATAAAATTATAATTTGGCGAAAGATATAACTATAAATCCGGCTTTGCACTATAAATTTAGTATATTTTCGATCTTTATATTTGTACCAAATAAATTAACACCTACATAATATAGTCTCAAAAAGAAAAATGATTTTAAAATCTTATTCATCTTAAAATAAATGTGGGAAAAAGTTTAAATCAGAACACAAAAAAAGCCTGTAAAATACAGGCTTTCAATTCATTAAACATAATTATCTTCTACGTCCGCCGCCGCTTCTTCCGCCGCCGCTACGGCCTTTGTTTCTTCCACCGCCGAATTCTTGTTTTCCACCGGAACGTGAATATCCGCCTTTTTTGCCTTCAAATCCACCGCGTTTTCCACCAAAAGATTTTCCGCCTCGCTTTTTATCTCGATCGCCACCTCTTCTTTCGCCACTGTCTTTGTTTTCAGGATTTGAAATCTGAACATCGGCTTCTTCGTTTGCGAAAGAGTCCAAAATCAGTTTTTCATATTCACTGTCGGCTTCAAAAAATGAAAAGTTTCTCAGAATTTCAATTTTCCCGATTTCGATGTCGCGTTTGTTGGTAACTTCATTGATCAAACCAATCAGATTGGGCGCTTTCAGTTTCTGCTTTTCTCCAATTCCGATATAGAAACGAGTAAATCCGCGAACGTTTCCGCGTCTGCTTTCACGCTCTCCTCTACCCGATTCGCTGACATTCAAATCTTTGGCATCTTTGTAATAATCAAGGAAAGTATTGAATTCCATCGAAACAAATCTTCTGAGCAATTCGTCACGGTCCATCCATTCCAATTTTTGGGAAATGGTGTCCATATACGGCTCAATTTGCGCTTCGTCAACTTCGATTTTCTCAATTTTATCAATCGTTGCAAACAAACGTCTTTCCACGATTTCCTGACCGTTTGGAACTTGTTTGCGCTCGATTTTTTTATGAATTAATTTTTCTAAATCTTTAATTCTTCGGCCTTCTCTTGAATGTGCGATGATGATAGAAATTCCTTTGTTTCCGGCACGCCCTGTACGACCGCTTCGGTGTACATATACTTCCGGATCATCGGGCAAATTATAATTGATGACGTGGGTAAGTTCGGTTACATCAATTCCACGCGCAGCAACATCGGTAGCCACCAACAACTGCAATTGTTTTCTTCTGAACTTATCCATCACCGTATCACGCTGTGCTTGAGACAAATCCCCGTGCAAAGCATCGGCATTGTATCCATCTTGAATCAGTGCATCTGCAACTTCTTTTGTTTCACGTCTTGTACGACAGAAAACGATTCCATAGACATCTGGATTGATGTCGGCAATTCGTTTCAGTGCCAAATAACGGTCGTTGGCACGCACCATAAAATACTGATGTTCAACATCATTGGAAGCCTCATTTGATTTCCCCATTGAAATCTCAACCGGCTTGTGCATATATTCGCTGGCAATTCTTCTAACTTCCTTTGGCATCGTTGCAGAGAAAAGCAAAGTTTGTTTTTCGATGGGAGTTGTTTCCAAAATCGCATCAATGTCCTCACGGAAACCCATGTTGAGCATTTCGTCTGCTTCGTCCAGCACTACCCAATTTACATGGTTGATTTTCAACGCTCTTCGGTTAATTAAATCCAAAGTTCGACCGGGAGTTCCGACGACGATTTGCGGGTTTTTCTTCAGTCCGTTGATTTGTTTTTGTGCATCAGCTCCTCCATAAACAGATTGGATCATCACATTTCCCAAGTATTTGGAATAAACTTCCAAATCTTTGGTGATTTGCAAACAAAGTTCACGAGTCGGACAAAGAATGATTGCCTGAATGGTACGGCTTTCCACACTAAGTTGATCCAAAATTGGTAATCCAAAAGCAGCGGTTTTACCGGTTCCGGTTTGCGCCAATGCGATTAAATCCTGTTCGGAACTTAAAATTTGAGGAATTGCCTGTTGCTGAATAGGCGTAGGTGCGACGAACCCAAGTTCGTCAATGGCTTTTTGAATCGCAGGATTCAAGCCCATTTCTTGAAATGTTGTCATTTTAATTTTTTTAGCCGGTAACTGGTCCATTTATCCTCGCACCGGAGATTTTTGTTAAAAATCGAATGCGAAAGATGAAATCAAACGGCCACGCAGCCTATCAAACCCAAAATGAATCTTTTACATTCGTGTTTTCCACCCGGAAAACGGGCGCAAAATTACAAAATTTATTTTAATTATATTTAAATTTAAAAAAACAAGCTTCAGATTTTATTGAATTCTATATTTATACTTCAGAAGTAAGGATTGTGAATGTCAAATTTAGAAAATCTCTTTGATCTTATATTTCTGATTGTTGAATTCCACTTCATCACCGGCTTTTGCACCTTGCAAAGCTGCATAAATAGGCGCATCCACATTTAGTCCTATGTATTTTTTTCCTTCATGATCAAACATTGTGGCCGAAATTCCGATGAAGAAATTCAGAGAATCGGTTAGCACCAAAGCGCCTGGTTCCACTTCTGATTTAGCGTCAAAATCTAAATTTAAAAAACTGTCCAAAGCCATTTTTGCGCGATTAATACGAATTTCTAAACTTTTTGCTGATTCTCGGCTTTGGTCTTGTTTAGAAAAATCTTCGGGATCAAGGGAAGATTCTTCATCCAAATCTGCCGCTTCTGAATAGGTTTCATACATATCTTTCAAACCTTTCAGCTCTTCTTTTTCGATTTCAATAATCCGATTTTTAATTTCTTCTTTTAACGACATAATGCTTAATTTTTAATAAAATTAGCTAATATTGTCTGAAATAAAAATGTCCCACATCAGAAAAGAATTTATTATGAGAAAATTTATCTGCCTTTTTATCTTAAGTATATCATTAACAGGGTTTTGCCAAGAAATGACAAAAGAAGATTATTCACCTTCCAAATGGCGTTTCGGTGGTGGATTGGGTTTGGGATTTGGGAGTAATGGGTATTTTGGATTTGCCATTTCTCCATTTGTCGGTTACGAAATCATTCCTCAACTGGAAGGTGGACTTACAGTGGGTTATCAATATTCAAAATGGAGCGACTCCAAACAAAATCTTTTTAACGCGGGGCCTTATTTAAATTATTATCCGATTCCTTCACTTTTTGCCCGTGCGCATTACGAATATTATACGGGAACCAACGAAATCGAATATGAATTTGAGTCCGATAATTTCAAATACAATTTTAATGAATCAGCGCTTTGGTTGGGTGGTGGTTATCGGACCACCGGAAAAGTTCAGTTATACGCAGGTTTGATGTACAATGTTTTGTACGATAAAAGTTCCAGTTTATTCTCCACCGGATTGCGACCTATTTTGGGCGTAAGTGTTGGGTTTTGAATGAATTGAAAATGAATTTAAATATCAATTATAAAATTTTAACTAATTTTTATTCAGGTAATTATATCATAATTTAAAATTTTAACAAAAATATATTTGGAAATTCCATTATTTCGAAATTAAATTTGCATCCGAGAAGTTCATACAAAAATTGTCTTATCAAGAAAAGCTGAGGGAAATGGCCCAATGAAGCTTTAGCAACCTGTCTTTTGACAAGGTGCTACATCCATCCGCCGCATGGCAGAAAGATAAGTGAAGTAAAGTTTAGATTATAATTACAAAATATAACGGACTCTTCTGACTTATCAGAAGGGTCTTTTTTTTGGACTTTTTCTGAAGCTGCTCTTGATAAGGTTTTGACAACAAGTAACTAAAAAACACAAATATCATGAGCAGAATTACAGACATCATTCATTCCGTCCCTGTAGACGAATTAACAGGATCGATTTCCGTTCCGGTTTACCAAACTTCCACTTTCGTTCAGCAAGCGCCGGGTGTGCACAAAGGCTATGACTACGCCAGAAGCAATAATCCCACAAGAAAGGCACTGGAGAACATCGTTGCGAAATTAGAAGGCGGCGATGATGCCTTTGCATTTGCGACCGGTCTGGCAGCCATAGATGCCGTTGCCAAGCTACTTTCCACCGGAGATGAAATCATCGCGGTGGACGATATTTATGGTGGCGCTTATCGGTTGTTCACCCATATTTATGAAAAATTAGGGATTAAAATCCATTATGTGGACACGACCGATGCCGAAAACATTTTGGAATTCATCAATGAAAAGACCAAATTGATTTGGATCGAATCCCCTACCAATCCGACTTTAAAAGTTTCGGACATTCAAAAAATTTCAGAAATCGCAAAACCTTTCGGTTCACTTCTCGTGGTGGACAATACGTTTGCGAGTCCTGTCGCCCAACTTCCTTTTGAATTGGGTGCCGACATCATCATCCATAGCGCAACCAAATACCTGGCAGGGCATTCCGATTTGGTTGCCGGTTTGGTTGTGACCAAAACCAAAGAATTATCAGAAAAAATAAAATTTATACAAAACGCCACCGGAGGAATACTCGGCCCGTGGGATTGTTTTTTAGCCATTCGTGGAATCGAAACGCTTGAATTAAGGGTCAGACAACAAAGCGAAAATGCAATCAAAATTGCAAAATATCTGACAACGAGGCAAGAAGTGGATAAGGTTTATTATCCCGGATTAACTACACACAAAAATCATGAAGTTGCTAGAAAACAACAAAACGGGCTGTTTGGCGGCGTGGTTTCCTTCAGTCTGAAAGATGACACAGTGGAAGCTGCCAATCAATTTGTTACATCCACAAAGTATTTCAAGCTCGCCGAAAGTTTGGGTGGTGTCAAAAGTTTGCTTTGCCATCCGGCACAGATGACACATGCTTCCATTCCGAGAGAAAAACGCTTACAATCTGGCGTTCAGGATTCTCTGATACGACTTTCCTGCGGAATTGAAGATGTAGAAGATTTGATCGCAGATTTGGATGCAGCGTTGAATAAAAAAGAAAAGTTGATTTTTAAGGAATGCTAACCAATGATTGGCCGAAGAATCACACAAATATTAAATAAGACTTCCTCAGTTAATTAATAACGTAATCGGCCAATTTTTAAAATGATAAGAAATGAAAAAACTTAACATCGGTTTATTTGGATTTGGTGTGGTGGGAGAAGGAATTTACCAAGTGCTTTCCGAAAAATCCCAGCTCAATACAAACATCAAAAAAATCGTCATCAAACATCCTGATAAACAAAGAAATGCACCGACTGAATTATTTTCTACCGAAGCAGAAGATATCCTAAACGATCCGGAAATTGACATCGTAGTCGAATTAATCGATGATGCCGATGCTGCTTTTGAAATCGTGAAAACAGCTTTAAACAAAGGGAAATCGGTGGTGAGTGCCAATAAAAAAATGATCGCCGAACACCATTTGGAACTCATTGAGTTACAACGTAAAAATCAAGTCTCTTTTCTATATGAAGCCGCGGTATGCGGAAGCGTTCCCATTTTGCGGAATCTGGAAGAATATTATGACAACGATTTGCTTAACTATATTCAGGGAATCGTTAACGGATCGACCAATTACATTTTGACCAAAATGAAATCGGAAAATGAAAGTTATGAGAAAGCACTTAAATCGGCAAAGGAAAACGGTTTTGCGGAAAGTAATCCTGCGCTTGATGTAGAAGGCACAGATGCAGCTAACAAACTATCCATCATTATTTTACATGCTTTCGGACGATTGGTCTCTCCAAATGATATTTTGAAAAAAGGAATCACCGCATTGAAAAATGAAGACTTCATCTATGCTGCTGAAAAGGGATTGATCATCAAATTGATAGCAGGATGTGCTTTGGATGAATCCGGAAATTTAACACCGATTGTCGTTCCGACTTTCATTGAAAAATCAAAAACTTTGGGTTTGGTAAACAATGAATACAACGGTGTTTTAATAGGCAGTGCGTTGGCCGACGAACAATTTCTCTATGGTAAAGGCGCCGGCCGCTACCCTACTTCATCGGCCGTTTTAAGCGATATTTCTGCGCTTCGTTATGATTACAAATACGAATTGAGAAAGGGAATCAAAAACGGATTTCACGGAGAATATTTCGTGGAAAAAAAATTTTATGTCGGTTTCAAGCCGGGACAAAAATTAAATAAAGAGATTTTTCAAAACATCGAAGAATCCTACCAAAGTAAAGAATATGAATATGTTACCGGAACCATCCGCCTGAGCGATTTGAAAAATTCAGGATGGCTGGAAAATGAATCGGTTTCGGTTATTTCTTTTTAAAACTTAACATTATGATTGAATATGATTTTAATTTCCTGCTGGAATTGGATGATTTGGAATTGGTTAACCAATACAACCGTTTGGTGACGCACCAACCCAATGATAACCCCGACAAAAAATTAAACGATGTCATTTACAGAAGCCTGCACACAAGGTATTTGGGGAAAACTTTTAAATCGAGAAACTATAATCTGGAATATTTAAAGTCTTCGCTGAAAGATGGATTCTGTATCATTTCCTTCAAAAAACCGGTTTATTTGGAAGTGATTTTAGGAATTAAAACGCTTATACCGGTTGATTTCAATTAATTCATTCTGAATGTTTGTTCTTGTTTTTCCCTTGCCAATTTTTGCAAGGGATTTTTATTTCAAAACCAATTGAACATCTGAATGTTCTGAAATGATTTCGAGAAGAATTTCAAAATAAGTTTTTCCGGTTCCCGCCTGCAATTCTTCCATTTTCTTTTGGACAAATTCAGAATTGAATTTTCCCGGTTGGTCCCATTTATTTTGGTAATACTGAAGCGTCGCTTCAAAACCCAAATCTTTTTGACTCTTTTCACTGTTCAACCAAATGATTTCTAGTAGTTCAAATCCTTTTAAACTTCCATAGCTACCATATAAAAAATCATGAAAAGCATCCAGGCTCGCACCCAGTTTCCAATCCTCATCGGCCATCGTCAAACGATTCAATTCCGCATAAAAACCTTCTATCGTTTGAAAATTATTTCCGTCTATTTCCAATTTCATTTTTCGCATATACAAAGAAATGAATTTCCGTTCGGAACATTTAAACAAGAATTAGCATCTTTACAAAAAATACAGGATGAATAAAAAATTGATTTGGATTCTTTTATATGTGGTCATCGTAGGTTTGAGTGTTTATATCACCTACAACCGCTTTGTGATTTTACGAAATCCGGAAGGAGAAACCATCATGAATTACGTTTTATTTGGATTATTTATCGTATTTACTCTCATTAACTTACGAATTTTAATTAAACGAATAAAAGAATGTTAGAATGAAGCTTTTGGAACTCCAAAACACCTATCAAAAAGAACTTCAATCGATTTATTCTTCTTCGGAAATCGACCGGATTTTCTTTTGGATTGCAGAGAAAATTCTGGATAAACCGGAGCATATTTTAAGATTGGCTTTGGAGGAAGAATGGTGGGAATTTGAAGAAAAGAAAAACCAATTTTTATTTAAATTAGTGCTTCTGAAAGATCATACACCTATTCAATATATCCTCGGCGAAACGGAATTTTACGGCATGAAATTTTTTGTCAATGAAAATGTGTTGATTCCCCGTCCTGAAACGGAAGAATTGGTCGAATGGATTTTAAATGATGTTAAAAATGCTGAATTAAAAATAATCGACATCGGTACGGGAAGCGGTTGCATTCCCATTGTTTTGAAGAAAAATTTACCAAATGCATCAGTTTGGGCAATGGATTTTTCGGAAAAAGCCATCGAAACAGCCCAAATCAATGCGGATTATCACCAAACCGACATTCAATTCATTCAAAATGATTTCCTGACTATGGATTTCAAGGAATTGCCGGAATTCGATATCATCGTAAGCAATCCGCCCTATATCGGTGAAACGGAAAAGTCAGAAATGGATGAAAATGTTGTCAAATTTGAGCCGCATTCCGCTTTGTTTGTTCCTGACCAAAATGCTTTGGTTTTTTATGAGAAAATCATAGAGTTAGCAAAAAATAATTTAAAACCAAACGGAAAAATTTATGTGGAAATCAATCAGAATTTAGCCCAAGAAGCAAAAGAATTATTCCAAAATAATTTCAAAAATACCGAACTTAAAAAAGACATATCGGGAAATTTTAGAATGATAAAATCATTTAATTAAAACTTCATATGAGGAAATTTAAATCATTGTTAGTCATTTTATTAACTAATTCATTAGTTATTGCACAAGAAATTCATTCAACCAATCCCAATGCAGCTCCCTCCACTGTCTGGGCGATGAGTAGTGAGCTTGACGATGCATTGCTAAAAAAAGACACGGCAAGTCTTGAGAAATTAATTCATAAAGATTTGATTTTGGGACATTCCAATGGCTGGTGGGAAACCAAAATTTCTTTACTCAAAAATCTACCCTCTAATAAGATCCACTATCACGAATTTCGAATAATTAGTGAACCGGAGATTCATCATTCTTCTGAAAATTTAAAAACCATTGCACGGAAACTTACTGCAATTGGAGAACTTGAAGATTATGATTTTGAAGTGGATTTAAAAATCTTGGAATTATGGATTTATGAAAGCGAAAGATGGCAACTTCTCGCCCGACAAAGTGTGGAAGTAGATTTTGACGAATAATCACTACATTTGATTTATGATGAAATTCTTACTAGCACTCTTGCTCCCGCTGATTTCAATGGCTCAAACTGGAAATGTTGAAGATTTATTAACCTCTTCAACCTGGAATATTTCATACAACATAACGCCAGAAGGTGAAAGAATGGACGAAGAGAGCGATGAGAAAATCCGTTCTAGCTGGGTTAAATTCAATAAGGATGGAACTTACGAAGTTCCTAACGAAATTGCCGGAAAAATCGTTGGAAAATGGGTTTATAATACCGAAACAAATGCCATTCACTTTCAAGAAGGAAAAAGTAAATATCGCGCATTAGTAGAAGAAATAAGTGAGTTAGAATTACTTTTAAATTATGTTGATAATGGTAAATTTAAAATTGGGCTAATTCATTATGTTCATGTACCTAAAGTTAAGTCAAATGAAGAAACAGTTCAACTCCTAACTTCAGGCAAATGGAACGTAATTTTAAAAAGATTTGAAAGTGTAGAAGATCGAATTCCGGTAGAGAATATTGAAAATACTTGGTTTGAATTCCATCCGGAAGGAAACTATCAAAAATCTGAAGTAGTTGGAGAAGAAATCATCACGACTGACGGCACATGGTTCATGGATGAAAAATTCCAACTAAATCTTGACGGAAGTGAAAACACGATTTATACGGTAATCGGCGACAAATCCAGATTAATTCTAACCACAATTACCGGTGGATACAACACCATTGAGATGAAAAAGGCAAAATAGTTGCAATCAGATTTTAAAAATTAAAATCATGAAATTACCTGAAAACCATCAAACTCTGATGCCCTACCTCATCTTGGGGGATGCGAGGGGATTTTTGGAATTTGCTCAGAATGTGTTTGATGCCGAAATACTCTTGGAACATCTGGACGACGACAACCGGATTATTCATGCCGAAATAAAAATCGGTGAAAGTACAATTATGATCGGTCAGTCCAACGAATTCTGGGGCGTCAATAATGCTGGAATGTTTATTTATGTGAAAAATGCGGATTTTGTTTATAATCATGCAATTCAGCAGGGAGCCGAGTCCATTATGGAGCCTTCCGATAAAGATTACGGCAGAAGCTGCGGCGTGAAAGATCCATTTGGAAATATTTGGTGGATTACTTCTTTTTAGGTTTGCCGCCCATATAAAATACCAACTCTCCACCTTGTATTAAATCAAAATGATTGAGTGTAAAATCAGTTATTTCAACACCATTGAGCATTACTTTCTGCACATAAACATTTTTAGCTGAATTATTTATTGCTTTGATTTTAAATTCTTTTCCATTTCCGAAATTGATATTTGCTTCATCCACCAAGGGACTTCCCAAAGAATAATTTTCACTTCCAGGCGCAACCGGATAAAAACCCATTGCCGAAAAAATATACCAGGCACTCATCTGTCCGCAATCATCATTTCCACCCAAACCATCGGGCGTGGGTTTATACTGCATTTCCAGAATATGTCTTACAGTTTCTTGTGTTTTCCATGGTTCTGAAGACCAATTGTATAAATAAGCCACATGATGAGCCGGTTCGTTACCATGCACATATCCACCGAGAATCCCTTCTCGGGAAATATCTTCTGTATTGGCAAAAAACTCATCTGGTAAGTGCATGGTAAACAAAGTATTTAGTTTTTCGGCAAACTTTTTCTTACCGCCCATAGCTGTTGCAAGCCCCACCGGGTCATGAGGTACAAAAAAGGAATAATTCCAGCTGTTTCCCTCAATAAATCCCATGCCATGCGTTTCATTGATATCAAAATTATTCCGAAAAGAGCCGTCCTTAAGCCTTGGACGCATCATGCCGATGACCGGATCGAAATTGTTCTTCCAGTTCTGGGATCTTTTCATAAACACTTTATAAACATCCTTTCGACCTAATTTTTTAGCAGCCTGCGCAATTGCCCAGTCATCATAGGCATATTCCAGCGCATTTGAAACCGAAGTGGAATTATGCTCATCCGGAATGTAACCCAAATCAATATAATCACCAATTCCTTCATAAAAACGTTTGTTAGCAGTTTCTATACAGGCATTCAATGCTTGGTTTTCATCTCCGTCATATACACCTTTCACAATGGCGTCCGCTACAACCGACACGCTGTGATAGCCACTCATACACCAATTATCGTTTGCATAATGCGACCAGATGGGAAGCATATTCAAAGAAATCTGTTCGTAGTGTTTCATCATTGATTTTACCATATCATTATTGCGTTCCGGCTGAATGATATTGAAAAGTGGATGCAATGCTCTATAGGTGTCCCAAATTGAAAAAGTGGTATAATTCGTAAATCCTTCTGCCTTATGAATTTCCTGATCCAATCCTTTATATTCGCCATTTACATCCATATAAACAGTGGGACTCAGGTAAGTATGGTACAATGCCGTATAAAAATTGATTTTGTCTTTTTCAGAGGCTTTGATTTGTATCTTTTCTAATTCTTTTCCCCATTCTCTTTCTGTTTTATTTTTAATTTCCTCAAAGTTCCATCCCGGCGTTTCTGCCAGCATATTTTCTAACGCATTTTTCTGACTAACCGGTGATAACGCAAACTTAATCATCAGCTTCTCTCCTTCTTCTGTATCAAAATCAAAATGCATCCTGATTTTTTGTCCGGCTATTTCGGGAAAGTTTTCATTCTGATTAAACTTCCGCCAAAAACCTCTGTAAACCTGATTCGTATCAAAATCCTTTCGTCCGTAAGTTTTGAAAGGTTTGGAGAATTTCATCGCAAAATAAACCGTTCGTGTCCGGGCCCAACCGTTTGTTTGTCGGTATCCGGTAATGGTTGAATCATTTACCACCCGTACATAGGTCCAGACAGTTTTATCGTCATAATTGTAAATTCCCGACATCAGATCCAAGATGACATGAGCATCTTTTGATTCAGGAAAAGTATATTGATGAACCCCAACTCGTGTTGTAGCTGTGAGTTCCGCATTGATATTATAATCTTTCAATTTTACTGCATAATAACCCGGCGAAGCCTTTTCCTCATCATGTGAAAATCTGGAACGAAATCCGCTGTCAGGATTTTGGGACGTTCCCGGATTCATTTTCAGTTCGCCGACAGTTGGCATCACAAGAAAATCCCCTAAATCAGAGTGCCCTGTACCACTAAAATGCGTATGACTGAAACCTGTAATGGTTTTATCTTCATACCGGTAACCTGCGCAATATTTGTAAACATCAGGATTGTATTTACCGTTTAACTCATAAGAAATAGTATCAGTATCCGGACTCAGCTGAACCGATCCGAAAGGTGCTGTAGCCCCCGGATAGGTATGTCCCATTTTTTCTGTTCCAATAAAAGGATTTACATATTTCAGCAGATTTTCCTGAGAAAACAAAAGACCTGAAATACTTAGAATTACAAGCAAAATAAGATTTTTCATATACCAAATCTAAATAAAAAAACCGCCAAATAACCTGATTGGCAAATTAATTGGTATAAAATTTTTACTAGCTGTAAACTTCAATAACTTTGCATAGCAATTCAGAAAAAATGCCTGGAAAAGAAAAACTCTGGAACCAAAATTTCATCATTGCCTGTATTGCGAACTTTCTGGTCGCCTGCTCGTTTAATTTATTGATGCCTACCATCCCGATTTATTTGTCGGAAGAATTAGGTGTTCCGGCTTCAAGAATCGGGATTGCTTTATCCTCTTATGCGATTGCGCTGCTTCTGATACGTCCTTTTTGCGGATATTGGGTCGATGTTTATTCTCGAAAGCCCCTGTTTATGCTGGGATTAACACTTTTTATCGCAACTTTCTTTGGTTACTATTTTGCATTTACAGTTTTGTTTTTTGTCATCCTAAGGTTCATTCACGGACTTTTTTGGGGACTTGCAACGGTTTCTTCCAATACTGTTGCGATTGATATCATACCAGCTTCACGCCGGGCGGAAGGAATCGGTTTTTTTGGTGTAAATACCAACATCGCCATGGCGATTGCGCCTTTTGTTGCAGTAAATATTTATGATGCTTACGGATTTCACTTTCTAATTTCCTGTGCACTTTTTATGGGGTTCTTATCAATTCTTGTGGTTATTTTTATCAAAGTACCTCCACGAAAAAAGCTGGATGAAATCCCACCGCTTTCACTGGACCGCTTCTTTTTACTGAAAGGCTTCCCGATTTTCATCAATCAGCTTTTTCTCTCTTTTGGCTGGGGTACGCTGATTGCTTTTGCAGTTCTATATGGCAAAGAGACCGGAATCCATAATTCCGGGGTTTTCTTTTTGTTTCTTGCCGGCGGAATCATTCTTTCCAGAGTAACTTCCGGTAGATTTGTGGACAAAGGATATCTACACAAAGTCATGATTACCGCGCTTTTTGTAATTGCCTTGGGCTTTGTTTGTTTTGCCGTATTTCATAGTATTTATGCTTTCTGCGCATCGGCATTCATAATTGGAATCGGATACGGAACGCTTTTTCCTGCCTTGCAGACGATTTACATCAATATGGCACCATCATCAAAACGTGGAACGGCAAATTCTACCTATCTGACCGGATTTGACCTTGGAATCGGAATCGGAATGTTGCTCGGTGCATACTTAGGCGATCTCTATGGATTCTCAAATATGTACTTACTCACAGCAGTTGCATGTACCATTTCTTTGATTTATTATTGGTTTATTTCACGTGGTGTATTTGAGAAAAACCGCGTTCGATAGATTAAGTCCCACAAAACGTCATATAATTGGAATCGAATTCATCTGGCGTTTGAAGAAATTCTTTCATTTCAGGGAGGAATTCATAGGGTGTTTTGAGTAAATCCAGAAAAGAATGAAAGAATAAAAAATCAGATTTCTCGGCTTCGTCCAATGCTTTTTCGACATAATAATTTCGCGGAATTAAAACAGGATTCTGCTTTTTCATTAATTCAAAAGCGAAGTTTGTTCCACCGTTTTCTAACTTAATTCGGGATTTCCATTTCTGAATCCAAGCTTCGAATTTCTCATCCAAGAAGAATTGATTTTCATCGAAAATTTCCGGCATTCGAAGATAAGTAAAGGTGTTGGTGTAATCTTTTTGATGCAATTCCATCAATCGCAATAATTCATTGACCAAATCATCGTCGCCTGGTTTTGGATTTGAAATTCCAAGTTTAGCAAACATCATTTCCCACCATTTCTGCGTGAAAATTTCATCAAAAGAATTAATTTTTTCAGTGGCTAATTCTATGGCTTTCTTTTCGTCGGGATCAATCAAAGACAATAAAGTTTCGGCCCATCGGGAAAGGTTCCATTTGATAATATTGGGCTGATTTCCAAACGCATAACGTCCATCACGATCAATGGAACTGAAAACGGTTTCGGGATTATAAATGCCCATAAAAGCACAAGGTCCGTAATCAAAAGTCTCGCCCGGAATCGAAGTATTATCGGTATTCATAACCCCGTGTATAAAACCGATTCTTAGCCAGTTTACAATTAAATCCATCTGCAAATCCATCACTTTTTCGAGCAATGCCAAAGCCGGATTTTGGGCGTCGTTTAATTCCGGAAAGTGTCGGTTGATGGTGTAATTCATCAATTCACGCACTTCTTCAATCCCACCAAAATAACGCGCAAATTCAAAAGTTCCCACGCGAATGTGGCTGCTCATCACACGTGTCAAAACAGCACCATCCAAAACGGTTTCCCGATAAACCGGTTCACCGGTTATAATTACAGCAAGGCTTCGGGAAGTAGGAACGCCCAAATTATGCATGGCTTCGCTCATCAAGAATTCACGAAGCATCGGTTTCACGGCCGCTTTTCCGTCGCCACGACGAGAAAAAGGCGTCTGCCCTGCTCCTTTCAACTGAATGTCAAAACGAAGATTGGATTCCGTTAAATGTTCGCCCAATAAAATCGCACGTCCGTCGCCGAGCATTGTGAAATGCCCGAATTGATGACCGGCATAAGCTTGCGCAATCGGTTGAGAATCTTCTACTATTCCATTTCCTGACAAAATTTTAACAAGTTCGTTTTCATCCAAAACTTCCAAATCCAGATCTTTCATTAAATCCTTGTTCAGTAAAAGCAATTCAGGATGGGGTGCAGGATTTGGTTTCACTTCCCGATAAAATTTATCAGAAAGTTGAAGATACGAATTGTCAAAATTAAAAATCGGCATGAAATGATTTTTCAAATGAATTACTAAGTGCAAAAATAGCGTACAATCTTTGAGCCAATTATAATTTGTTTCGTTAATTAGCGTTTCAGAAAAGTGAAGTTTTGGATTTTTATATGGGTATTGTTTTTGTTTTCCTTTGTTTTTTCGCAGGAGAAGAATGATTCCATTTATCAATTTTATGATTTCAAACCGGAAAAATCGAATTACGAAGTCGATTTCCAGAAACGCATCACACAGGATTCTGTTCTTTATCAAACTTTGGATTCACTTAAAAGTATCGGCTACTATACGCTCAAACTCGATTCCGTGCGGGATCAAAACATTTACCTAAACAAAGGAAAAATGTATAAAAAAATTTGGGTGAAAAATGATACGATCTTTCAGCAGAATGAAGATTGGTTTGCAGTCAAAAATCTGGATTCCTTGATTCAAAAGGTTTCTGACCGCTATGCCGAGAGAGGCTTTCCGTTTACGGAAATAAAAATTAAACCTTTGGGTTACAAAGACGGCGAAGCTCAGGTCGCGCTCGATTTGCAATTATTTGGGGCAAGAACGATTGACGGCGTAAATGTGGAAGGTTATGAAAAATTGTCTAGGGGATATATTCGCTACGGTTTAGGCTTAAAAAAAGGAAAAATTTACAATGAATCGGAACTGAAAAAAATATCGGAGCGGATGAGTTTTAATCATTTGATTGAAGAAGCCCGTCCACCTCAAACCCTTTTCAACACTGATTCCACAACTGTTTATTTGTACGTAAAAAAAGTAAAATCTAATATTTTTGACGGTGTTTTGGGATTTGGAAATGATGAAAACGGAGAATTTCAATTAAACGGAAATGTGAAAATTGAATTGAACAATAATTTCAACGGTATGGAGCGTATTCACCTTAATTGGATTGCAACGCCCGACAAAAGCACTTCCCTGGATTTAAAAGTTCGGGTGCCTTATCTTTTTCGTTCTGCTGTGGGAACGGAAACAAATTTCAATATGTACAGGAAAGACAGTGTTTTTGTCAATACCAAAATCGAAGAAAGATTGTTTTACCAAATCAGTATGAACGCCAATCTCGGGCTTAATTTAAGTTATGAAAGTTCGAATTTCGTTTTGGATGACCATCCCGAATTAGCGATACTGTATGATGATTTCAATAAATCGGGAATCGGTTTGAGTTACGAATTAATGCTGCCGGCACAAAACCGTTTGTTGGAAGGAAAATCGGCCATCAGCCTTTTGGGAAAAGCACTTACGAGAAAAAGCCGGGAAACCGATCCGTTGACAGAAGAAATTACGGAAACCAGCGCTCCTCAATATGAAGTCGGAATTAATGCTTTTCATATATTTAAAATCTTTGACAAACATTTATTGAAAACCCAGATTGAAGGTTTCGGTCTGTTTGGGGAAGAAGAATTTTTCTCTGAAAATGAATTGTACAGAATTGGTGGATTTGGCAGTTTACGCGGTTTCAATGAAGAAAGTATTTTTGCTTCTGCTTATGGAATCGGTAGTTTGGAATATCGTTATATGCCAAATGATGGTTTTTATATCTCGCTTTTTGGCGATTATGGATTCGTGGAAAATAAATCGAGTGGAATCGATGAAAACCTGCTGGGAATCGGAACGGGGATTTCTTTTTTGACGCAATTGGGCGTTTTCAACCTGAGTTACGCAGTCGGTAAACAATCCGATACTAATTTTGATTTTCGGAATTCCAAAATCCACTTCGGAATTCTGGCGAGATTCTAATGACTTGAATTTAATTTTTTTAGAAATAAAAAAACCTTGTTTCCTGATTGGGAAACAAGGTGTGTGCGTGATTAGTTATTTCGCTTTATTGTTTTGTGAACTCCAAATTTACAAATAATTTTACATTATCCGACACAACCAATCCACCAGATTCCAATGTACCATTCCAATTCAGGCCAAAATCTTTACGGTTTAACTGTCCTGTGAATTCAAATCCGGCACGTTGGTTCCCATAAGGATCGGTGATAACTCCGCCAAAATCAGCATCCAAAGTGATGGGTTTTGTTACGCCTTTCACAGTGATTTCACCGTTTAATTTTTCTCCGTCAAATTCACTTCCTTTAAATGATAATTGAGGATATTCTGTTGAATTGAAAAAATCATCGCTTTTTAAATGTTCGTCACGCTGCGGATTTTTTGTACTGATCGAATCCACGTCTGCATTGAATTCAAACTTTGCATTTTTAAAGTTTTCATCTTCTGATTCTGCATGTGCATCAAATGATGAGAAATCTCCTGACACAGTTGAAATAACCATGTGTTTTACTTTGAACTGAACTTCTGAATGAGTCTTATCTAAATTCCATTTTACTGACATAATTTTTTGTTTTAATGTTAAACTTAAATCTTATACTGCAAATGTACGGGCAGTGCGTTTTCCTAACATTGACCTAAGTTAAGAAATGATTTCAGGCGATAGAATAAAAAAAATGTTAATTAACTTCGATTTGTTTTGTTACTACCGAACAAACTTTATTTTTGCAGAAATTTTGTGAAATTGAAAGATGAATCCAAAATAGAATTGATCGAAGAGTTCACCCAGCATTATCTTCAAACTACTGCTTTGCCTCCGCTTTCCGCAAAGATTTTTTCTTTTCTTGTGGTAGAAGGAGTCAAAGAGGGTTATACTTTTGATGAACTGGTTGAAATTTTCAAAGTCAGTAAAAGTTCTGTTTCCACAAGTTTAAATTTACTCATAAAATACGATTACATCATCGATTTCAATAAAATCGGAGAAAGAAAGCGTCGCTACCGCATAACGGCACAGCATTTGCCGCTGCGGCTGAAAAAAATCCAAAAAGAATTAACCCGCGAAAAATATTTATCGGAAAAACTGATGCAATACCGCTTTGGTTCTGTAAGTCAGCCCGATCCAATAAGCGTGGAAAAAGGTAATATTTATATAGCACACCTTGGAAAAGCAATTGAAAGATTAGAAAAAACAATAAATAAATTGGAACAATTAACCCACAAATTATAAGATGAAAAACAAAATAGCCATTTCAGCATTTGCATTAAGCCTTGCATTTTTTGTATCCTGTAAAAATGAACAGCAGCCACAGGACGCTCCTACCCTTTCTTTGCCGGTTGTTGAAACCGCTCAGCGAGATATGGTCGGCTATCAGGCTTTTCCGGTAAGTATTGAAGGAAAAGTGAACAATGCGGTACGTGCAAAAATATCCGGATATATCACGCAGGTATATGTGGATGAAGGCCAGGTCGTGAAAGCCGGACAACCTTTGTTTAAACTGGAAACAACTGTTCAGGCACAAGACGCCAACGCAGCAAGATCGGGAATAAGTGCTGCAAAAGCCAACGTAAATGCAGCTCAGGCAGCAGTCAATGCAGCTCAGGTTGAAGTGGACAAATTGGTTCCTCTGGTAGAAAAAAACATCATCAGTAACGTTCAATTGGAAACAGCAAAAGCCAATCTTATGCGCGCCGAAGGACAACTTGCACAAGCGAGAGCCGCTGAACAACAGGCACAAGCCGGTTACAGTGGAATTCAGGCCAATATTGACTTTGGCGTAGTGAGAAGTCCAATTTCGGGGGTTGTGGGCGCGATCAATTTCCGGGAAGGAAGTTTAGTGGGACCATCTGACCCTACTCCTCTGACAACGGTTTCTGAAGTGGGCGACGTTTATGCTTATTTCTCAATGAACGAAAGTGAATACCTTGATTTCTTAAACGAAACCGAAGGAAACACAGTTCAGGAAAAACTGAAAAATATTCCGGAAGTAGATTTGATGTTGGCCAATGGTCAATTGTACAATGAAAAAGGAAAAATTCAAACGGTTACCGGACAAATCAATCCCCAAACGGGAACTATTCAATTCCGTGCGACTTTTCCTAACAAAGCACGTTTGTTGAGCAATGGAAACAGCGGTACGGTGAGAATTCCGAAATCTTATCCGAATGCTGTGATTATTCCGGAAACAGCAACTTACGAACAACAAGGGTTTACTTATGTGTTTAAAGTTGAAAATGACACAGTTCACAATACCATAATTCAAATCGAAGATCGAGTGGACAATCTGGCAATCGTTAAATCAGGACTTAAGAAAGGAGATAAAATTGTTGTGCAAGGAATGGGTAAACTCAGAGATAAAGCTCCGATTCAGCCCCAGATGGTAAATTTTGATTCAATCGCTCGTCCAATTCAACCCGTATTTTAATTCAGTATGTTAAAGACATTTATAGAAAGACCAGTACTATCAACGGTAATTTCCGTCATCATCGTTATTTTGGGGATTCTTGGAATTATTTCACTTCCCATAACTCAATATCCCGAAATTGCGCCGCCAACGGTTCAGATTTCTGCCAATTATCCGGGTGCAAACGCACAAACGGTTTTGGAGAGTGTAATCATCCCGATTGAAGAACAAGTAAACGGTGTGGAAGGAATGGATTATATCTCTTCTACTGCAACTAATAACGGTTCAGCTTCCATTCAGATTACTTTTAAACAAAATGTGGATCCCGATATCGCGGCGGTAAACGTTCAGAACCGTGTAGCACGTGCAACTCCGCTTCTGCCTGCCGAAGTAACACGTTCAGGAGTGGTAACCCAAAAACAGCAAACCAGTGCGCTGATGTTCGTTTCCTTTTATTCGGAAAACGAAGATTACGACCAACTTTACGTCCAGAACTATATGAATATCAACGTAGTTCCACAGTTGAAACGGGTAAACGGTGTTGGGGATGCCAATGTATTTGGACAAAGAAATTACGCAATGCGCGTTTGGTTGGATCCGGTAAAAATGGCTTCCTATGGACTAGTTCCGGCCGATATTACTGCGGCGCTTAACGAACAAAGTTTGGAAGCTGCCGCTGGACAATTAGGAGAAAATGCCGGGGAAGCTTTTCAATATGTAATTCGATACAGTGGTAAATTTCAAACGGAAGAACAATACGAAAACATCGTGGTGAAATCAATGAACAATGGACAAATTCTTTATTTGAAAGATGTCGCCAAAATCGAAATGGGCTCACAAGGTTATACCGGGATTTCACGATTGAACGGACTTCCGGCTGTGGCGATGGCGATTTACCAAACCCCCGGCTCCAATGCGAAGGAAATCATTGACGAATTGAAAGCAGAACTCAATGATATTTCCAAAACGCTTCCCAAAGGCGTGGATTATAAAATCATGTTTGACACCAACGAATTCCTGGATTCCTCTATCAATAAGGTTTTGACAACTTTGATTGAAGCATTTATCCTCGTATTTATCGTGGTTTTCATATTTCTTCAGGACATTCGTTCCACTTTAATTCCGCTGATTGCGGTTCCGGTGTCGATTGTCGGAACCTTTTTCTTCCTGAATTTATTCGGATTCTCGATTAACTTATTGACACTTTTTGCATTGGTTCTGGCCATTGGTATTGTGGTGGATGATGCGATTGTCGTCGTCGAGGCGATTCACGCCAAAATTGAAAAAACAAATCTGTCTGGAAAAGCAGCTGCCATCAGTACGATGAACGAAATTACGGGTGCTATTATTTCCATTACACTTGTGATGGGCGCCGTTTTCATTCCGGTAACTTTCATCGGCGGGCCTACCGGAGTTTTCTATAAACAGTTTGGGGTGACGCTCATCGTGGCAATTGCCATTTCGGCAGTTAATGCCTTGACACTGAGTCCGGCTTTGTGTGCTTTGCTTTTAAAACCACACAATGAAAATGAAACCAAAAAGCGAAATCTACTTCAACGTTTTTTTGACGGATTTAATACTGCATTTAATGCGATGACAACCAAATACGCCCAGAGTTTCAGTTTCTTGCTACGACACAAATGGGTAACTTTCCTGATTTTAATTTTGTGTGGTTTAGGGATTTTCTGGGCAGACAAAACTATGCCTTCAGGATTTGTTCCGAGCGAAGACCGAAGCTTTATTATGGCCAATTTCGAATTGCCGCCCGGATCCTCAGGTGACCGTGTTTCGGCGATGCAGGCAGAATTCCAGAAAAAAGTAGCTCAATTGCCAGAAGTGGATGCCGTTACAATGGTTTCCGGATTCAGTTTCGTTTCGGGACAAGGTTCTAACTACGGTATGGGAATGATCAGATTGAAAAGTCTGGACGAAAGAAAATCTGACGAATCTTCAAGTAATGCGGTCGTCGGAAAATTATTTGGAATGGCGGCACAAATGCCCGAAGCCAATATGATTTTCTTCTCGCCTCCTTCCATTCCGGGATTTGGTATGTCATCAGGATTTGAATTAAAATTATTGGACAGATCAGGTGGAGATTTAAGCGAATTTGCCGATGTGGCACAGGGATTTGTGGGACAATTAATGCAAAGACCTGAAATTCAGTATGCGCAAACTTCCTTTAGTACAAAATATGCGCAATATGAAATTGAATTGAACATTCCACTTGCCAAACAATCCGGTGTTACGGTGAGCAATCTTTTCAATGCTTTGCAGGGATACATCGGAGGAATCTATGCGGCTGACTTTACACGATACGGAAAACAATTCCGTGTGATGGTTCAGGCGTTGCCGGAAGACCGTGCAACACAGCAGGATTTGAATAAAATTTTTGTACGAACTTCCAACGGAAATATGACACCGATTACCCAATTCGTAAAATTAAACCGAATTTACGGTCCGCAGGTTATCAACCGATTTAACTTGTTTACGAATGCAAGCATTTCGGGAGCACCCAATCCGGGTTATAGTACGGGAGATGCGATTCAAGCTATACAAGAAGTTTCGAGTTCAACTTTGTCCACCAATTACGGTGTTGATTATGCCGGTTTGACACGGGAAGAAATCAGTTCAGGAAATCAAACATTGTTAATTTTTATGCTGTGTTTGGTGTTTGTTTATTTCATTCTTTCGGCCCAATATGAAAGTTATTTATTGCCATTTTCGGTTATTCTTTCGATTCCGGGCGGATTGATGGGTGCTTACTGGGCGCAGAAATTGGCCGGCCTGGAAAACAATATTTATTTCCAGATCGCCTTGATTATGCTCGTTGGACTTCTCGCAAAAAATGCCATTTTGATTGTGGAATTTGCGCTTCAGCGGAGAAGGCACGGCGAATCACTCGCAAGTTCGGCATTTAATGGTGCCAAAGCACGTTTCCGTCCGATTTTGATGACGTCTTTCGCCTTTATTTTCGGTTTGATGCCTTTGGTTTTCTCATCAGGAATCGGATATGTAGGAAACCGTTCGATTGCTACCGGAGCCGCCTTTGGTTTGCTGATCGGAACAATCATCGGGTTGTTCAATATTCCGGTACTTTATGTGATTTTCCAATGGTTGCAAGAAAAAATTAAACCGATGAAATTTGAACCCGAAAATTCAACAGAAACACATTAAGACTGAATTTGATTTAAGAAAAATGACAATGAAAAATTTAAAATATATCAGCATACCGCTTGCTTTGGTGATTTTCCAGTCTTGTTTTGTAGCAAAGGATTACAGCCGGCCTCAGGAAGAAATTGTGAATGAACAATATTTCCGAACGGATCAGATTTCAACCGACAGTTTGAGTTTGGCGACTGTATCTTGGAAAGAAATTTTCACCGACGAAAAACTGACGCAACACATTGACAATGCGTTGGCAAACAATCTGGACATTCGCATTGCGATTCAGAATATTGCAACAGCTGAAGCTTATATGAAACAAGGAAAAGCTGCTTATTTTCCCACACTGAATGCAAATGCAGGTTATACCTATACAACGCCTTCGCTGAATTCGATTTCAGGTCAGGGATTGGGAGAAAGAGACTGGTTGGGACAATCGGAACTTTCGCTTGGACTTTCCTGGGAAGCCGATATCTGGGGGAAAATCAGAAGTTCTGAACGTGCAGCTACTGCCACTTATCTGCAAACGGTTTCGGCACATCAAGCTGTGAAATCCAATTTGGTAGCCAATATTGCTTCGAATTATTTCCGTTTGTTGGCACTTGACGAACAGAAAAGAATTGCAGAAGAAACCATTTCAAACCGCGAAGCCAGTCTGGAAACGATTAGTTTATTGAAAGATGCAGGAAATGTGACGGAAGTTGCGGTAAGACAAACCGAAGCGCAATTATTAAATGCAAAAGCTCTTTTGTTGGATATCAACAACGAAATCAAATTGTTGGAAAATGCCTTCAGTATTTTGCTGGGCGAAAATCCTCATACGATTGAAAGAACAAATTTACGTGACCAGGAAATCAATCAGGATTTAACCTATGGCGTTCCGGTTCAGCTTTTGAGCAATCGTCCCGATGTGATGGTTGCGGAATATGGACTGATCAATGCTTTTGAATTGACCAATGTAGCCCGAAGCAATTTTTATCCTTCGCTTCGTTTATCGGCCAACGGCGGACTTCAAAGTATGGAATTCGAAGATTTATTCAGTGCAAATTCATTGTTTGCAAGCCTTGTGGGCTCGCTTGCTCAACCGATTCTGAACGGAAGACAAATTAAAACAGAATATGAAGTGCGCAAGGCACAACAAGAATCCGCTTTGCTGAATTACAAATATGCGGTTTTAAATGCCAGCCGTGAAGTATCTGATGCGCTTTATACCTATCAGACCAATGACAAAAAAATCGGGTTGAAGCAGCAGGAATACGAAGCCTACAAACAAGCCATTGAATTTTCAGAGGAATTACAGGTTTACGGAATGGCGAGTTATCTGGAAGTTCTAACGGCAAGAGAAAACGCATTGATGGCACAATTAGCTGTTGTCAATACAGAATTCGGAAGATTGAATGCGATGGTTCAATTGTACCGTGCACTGGGTGGCGGTTGGAAATAGTCATAAAAATTTATTCATAATTTTAGATTAATGTTTGGAAGGCAGCCTTTGGGTTGCCTTTTTCTTTTGGTTATAAAAATAATTTGCTTTTTCATTTATTCTGACTTTCTTTATGAATAATTAAATTCCTCCAACATGAAATACTTTTTAATAATTCTGTTTGTTTTATTGAATGTTTCTGGATTTTCCCAAGAACTTCCCACAGAACCGGCAAACGGATTTTCTTTTCCTATCGGTTCAAAATTTACAATAAAACTCTATCCGAAAGATTCTGCAAATTTTGATTATTCAATCATACGATTCGAACCTTTCCATGAAGTTGTGGATATGTGGGATAATGATAAATTATTTCAGGAAACCGGAGATGAAGAAAGCATTGAGTTTTATTTTTGTTTGGGAACAAGGGGAGAAACTGATGAAGAAAGAGAAGAAAACATGAAAGTTCTACTTTTAATGAAAAATTACACCAAATACCGGCTTTCTTATCAATCAGATATTCTGATTTCCGAAGATGGAGAATTTCAGGAAACCTCTAATGTAGGTTCTTTTCCCGGTGCAAAGGGAACTGAAATCTGGCCTTATATGATTTATGAAATCGGGCTGCATGATTTTAAGATCATGAATTTCAATCCATAAAAAAATGCGCTCTTTTTGAGCGCATTTTCATTTTCAAAAACTCAGTTTATAATTCCTTAGGATTGGAATCATCTATATTATAATAATTAATGACAGAATTGTAATCTGTATAATCAACTCCCGAATTTTTAGCATAATCTGCAGGGACAAGTAAAACTCTGAATGTCTGATTCAGAACATATTCCGTATTACTCAGATTAAAAGTTCCGCCTGCATAAATTACGAAATCATATCTCGAGAAATCAAAGTTATAGTCTACTTCATTTCCGTCATTGAGATAAAAAGTAATTGGAATCTGTTGCCAGATAGGTGCATTGTTGTTAGTCGTACCAATTCTTTTATAAACCAATAACATATCAGTTTCATACATAGGCGTATTGAAAGTTCTTGCAATCTGAAAACTTCCGCCCACATTATCAAAATTTACGTTGTTTACATCATATACAACGGGATAAGTGTCATAATCCACATAAGCAATATCGTCATCGCTTGTACAGCTGACAACCATTAAACCAAAAAAAGCAATGGCCAGGAAAGGAATTATTTTTTTCATAATTTCTGATTTTATTTGTTTTACTTTACTATTTCAAATCACATACCAAAAATAATCTTCAAATCTCATGAAAGATCAATTTTTACTGCGTCCTGACATCAGCTTTCTGAATTTCGGTTCATTTGGAGCTTGCCCCAAAACGGTTTTTGAAACTTATAAGAAATTTCAACTGGAACTAGAGCAGCAACCCGTTGAATTCATTGCAGGAAACGCCCCGCAATATCTGAAAAATTCCCGAATTGCATTGGGAAAATATTTAAATTGCCATGCTGATGATCTTGTTTGCGTTACAAATCCCTCTTATGGTGTAAACATTGTCGCCAAAAATCTGGATTTAAACCCCGGAGATGAAATTCTGACAACCGATATCGAATACGGTGCCTGTGACCGTACCTGGAAATATTATGCTGAAAAATCGGGAGCAAATTACGTACGGAGAAAAACCAATTTCCCCTTGGAAACAAAGGAAGAGTTTGTGGAAGAATTCCTAAAAGGGATTACTTCAAAAACAAAACTTATTTTCATCAGTCACATCACAAGTTCGACAGCGCTACGACTTCCGGTGGAAGAAATCTGCAAAGCGGCTCGCAAATTGGGTGTGATGACTTTTGTGGACGGCGCACACGGACCGGCACAAGTTGATGTGGATTTGACCGAAATGGATTGTGATATCTATGTCGGTGCCTGTCACAAATGGATGATGGCCCCAAAGGGAAGTTCTTTTTTGTATGTAAAGAGAGAATATCAGAATTTTCTGGATCCGTTGGTCATCAGTTGGGGTTACGATGCCGATCTCCCAAGTGATTCCCAATTTTTGGATTATCATGAAATGCAGGGTACTCGAGATCTTTCAGCTTTTTGCACCATTCCCGCCTGTATTGAGTTTATGGAAACTAATAATTGGAAAGAAGTAAGCGCAGATTGCAGAAAAATGGTTCAGGAAAATGCATCAAAACTTTGCGAAATCACCGGAAATAAACCTTTGTCAAAAATAAATGACGATTTTATCGCGCAAATGTTTAGTTGTGAGATCCAAACTAAAAATCCAAAAGAACTGCACGATTTACTTCTTGAAAAATACAAAATAGAAATTCCGGTTATGGTTCAAGGTGATAAATCATTCATCCGATATTCAATTAATGCTTTCAATACAAAAGAAGATTTAGACAAATTATTTACAGCATTAAAAGAAATTCTGAAAAAATGACCCGACAAAAATTAGCGGAATTGATTTCGGGTTTCGGGCATCCTATGCTCAGTTTTCCTGTTTTTATCATTCTGATACTTTTTATGAATCAGCCACTAGAAAAAGCAATCTGGGTTTCTACGCTGATAATCCTGGGAATTTTCATTCCCATGTTCATTAAAATCCGGCGTGGTACAAAATCCGGCCGATATACTAATTTCGATATTTCTGACCGGCAGCAAAGGAAGTCCTTCTACCCTTTTGTACTCCTGTTACTTTCTGCTGTGACAGCGGTTTTATATTTTACCAACCAACCGGAAGAAATCATTCGTCCAATTTTATTAGGATTGATTTTGATATTGATTAATTATACACTCAACTTTTACATCAAAGTTTCACTCCATGTATCACTGACTATTTTTCTCGCATTTCTCATTTTTGAAATCAACATTGCAGCCGGAATCGTTTTTTTCTTTTTCGGATTAGTGATGGCATGGTCGAGATTTGAACTGAAAAGACATTCCGTTCAGGAAATTTTGCTGGGGATTTTGGTCGGCGTTCTGATTGGAAGTATTTATTTGATTTACTAATCATGATTTAAAGTGTATCCAACTGATTTCTTTGTTTGTTTTCGCTAATTGTCCAGAAAAATCCGATGAAGAAAAATCGATCCATCGACGGTCTTATTTCCATTCGTTCATAAAAACCGTTTTCATTCGGTAAATCTGCATAATTGTATCCGTTTATATTTTTAATTCCAATCGGATTTGAAACCGAAAAATAAAGGATTTTTTGCTGATCCAGTAAATAAGCCCAACTCAGATTCAGAATATTGAAAGTTTTGGTTTTGTCATTTAAAAATCCTTCTGTATTAGGATTTGTATAAGGCCTTCCCGATGCAAACTGATAGGTCAAACCGATCTGTGAACGCCAATCCTGAATCCAATATTTTCCTACGACCGATAAATTGTGATTGGCGACAAATCCGGGTTGGGCTTCCACCGGAAAGTCTTTGTACAAACGTTTTGTATCGATATACGAATAGGAAACCCAATATTGTAAATTTTTAAAATGGCTGCCATTGTTTCGCCAGAAAAAATCAATTCCTTGTGCAAAACCGTTTCCGTTTTGGATGTAATTAAATGCACCCTCATTTCGAACCAAATCTTCATAATCTTTCCGGTAAACTTCCACCCGAATCGTTTGTTTTTCTTTCTGGTAAAAATAATTTAGCAAATATTGTTTCGACTTCATAAAACCGCTCGGATTTACATAGCCTAATTCCTGAAGCGGCGACTGAAAATATTCACCATAAAACGCCGAAACATTGTGATATCGGTTGATTTTATACGCAAGTGAAATTCTTGGCGAAAGATTCCATTCGTTTACGTAGTCAGAATATTCAGAGCGAATTCCGGTTTTAAGTCCCCATTTTTTGATGAAATACCAGGTATATTCGGCATATCCTGCAAAAAGATTTTCACTTAAATCCGAAATCTGATTGTTCAGAATGTCTTGGTTCTCATTTTTTCGTCCGACAAACTCAGAGCCAAAACGCAAATGGTTTTTGGTATTGAGTTTCCAATCTAACTCGGCTTTTCCATTAAATCCCGTTTCGTCTTTTTTAAATTCATCCAAAGATTGATTTACATTGGTATCGGACTGCGAAATTGAAAAACCGAGAAATCCTTCCAGCTTTCGTGAAAAATTATGCACATAGGAATTATTGAAATATAAATTGGTATTGTTTAATTTAAACTGAATTTTTTCTACCGAATTGATATCATCATAATTCATTCCGAGTTTTGAATATTCCATTGCTATATAAGCCTTGTACAATCCGTTTTTGAATTGATGACGGTAAACGGCCTCGCCACTATAACCTTCGGGTTCGTGTGTCCATTCGTCGCGTGTGGAAAGAATCTGAAAAACCGGCCAGAGATTATAGTAAGCCAGACTTGCCGTGAGTGCATCTTTCTCCCAAACACGGTTTGCCGCCGCACTCAATCCGAGTGACATAACCCCTAAATCAATACTGTTTTCGGGAGTAAAATCATTGGTTTCCAAACTCAAGATTCCCGATAAGGCTTGTCCGTACGAAGCATCGTAACCGCCTGTGCTGAAATTCATTCCTTTGAATAAAAAGGGCGAATATCGGCCACGCGCCGGTGTATTGGGTGCCGTTTGCGAATAAGGTTGAAAAACGCGCAGACGGTCGATGAAAATGGAGGTTTCCTCGCCTTCTCCTCCCCGAATGAAAAGTCGTCCGTCTTCTGCAACATTATTGGTGCCGGGCAAAGTCTGCATAGCTGCAATGATATCTCCATCCGAACCTGCAGTTGTCACCACATCAAGTGAAGTCATCATGGTTTCGTTGGTGTTCCCAACCGCGCGCATGGTGCCGGCTGTGAAAATCGCTACATCCAATTCAGTGACTTCATCCATTATGATTTCCAGCGGTAATTCCAAAGGTAAACTGATGAATAAGGTTTGTGAAGAGAATCCGCTTCCTTCCAGTTCGAGTTCAAATTCACCGGTTTCTTCAGTTTCGAAAGTAAAAAATCCATTTTCATCGGTGGAAGCCCCGTCATAGGTTCCGCTCAGACTTATATTTATATTTTTTACGGGTTCTCCGGAAATATTCAAAACCGTTCCCGAAACAGTGGTTTGGGAAAAAATGATCAGAGAAATCAATAGAAACAGAGAAGTGAAAATTGTTTTCATATCTGGATTTTTCACAAAGTTGACTCAGACAAATTTCGAATAAAAATTCTTAGGGATGAATTGTTATTTTTGGTGGATGAATTGTTGGTAAGCCAAATCAAAATACTTTAATTTAACATATTTAATGGTTATTTTTGTCCTTTAATTATTTAGAATTCCCTTATGTCCAAACTTTTACCGCTTCTTTTTATCATCCTCTCTTCTACTCTGATTTCCCAAACCAAAATCACGGTAATGGACGGTTTTATGGAAGACCAACCCATGGCGGATGTAGTCATCCTGAACGATGACCGCCAGGAATTGGGTAAGACAAATTCAAAGGGAATTTTTATAGTTCCGGCAGGAATCAATCGGGTAACGCTTTTTTATGAAGGGTATCACGAAAAGAAATTATATGTTTACGGACGTGATTTAGTTATTCAACTTCAGCCAATTACGATTCAGTTAGCTTCCAGCGAAATCACAAATGACGATTCAGAAGCCCGAAAACTCATCCGAGAAGTCATTCAAAACCGTAAAAGAAACAGTATTCAAAACCTGAAAACCTACGAATATAAAAGTTATTCTAAATTTTTGGTGACGGCCAACAAGGATTCAATGCCGTATATTCTTTTTCCCAAAAACGAAAACGATTCCAGTTATAACGACATACGTAAATTACTGGATGAAAGCCATTTAATGTTAGGCGAACGTGCGATGGATCATAAATTTTCAAGTCAATACGGCGACAAAAACATTGTGAAAGCTACCCGGATTTCAGGTACAAAAATTCCGCTTTATGAATTTGTGGCGATGCAGCCGATTTCGCATAATTTCGATGAGGAAAAAATAAATTTCTTCTTTCGTCAGTTCATCAATCCGGTTTCCAATGCCGGTTTGAACGAATACCGTTACCGAATTTCAGATGAAGATTTGCACGAAGGAAAAGAAATCATTGTGGTTTCATTTTTTCCGCAAAAAAGAATTCCGAATAAACAACAAATCAAAGGAAACGTCTGGATTGATAAAAATAAAAAAGCGCTGGTTCATTTTTATGCCGAAAACCTTTCTGACACAAGTGTAGCCGAACTTGAAGTGGACTGGACGAATTATAAAAATTACTGGTTTCCCAAACAGCAACGCTTCCGAATGGACGGCGGCGAATTATCTTATCCGAGTGTGAAAGATTCCGTTATGGCAGACGGAACCCTGCGTCTAGACACTATCAAAAAGAAAGAAAAAGTCTGGCTACATCTTACGACTTCTTTTAAAGATATTGTTTCGCCAAAAGAATTTGAAGCGAAAGAATTTCGGGGGTATACAAATGAAATTGATCTAGCTTCGATGGAAAATCCCGAGCCAACTTTGGAAGCTTATCGGGATGACGCGCTGACCGAAATGGAACAAAATACTTATGTGAAAATTGATTCTATCGGGGAAAAGTACAATATGGATCGAAACATTCGGCTGCTTAGAATTCTGGGTTCTGGTGGAAAATATTCGATTGGAAATTACGATCTCGATTTGACTAAAATCATCAACTACAATGATTATGAAGGACTTAGATTAGGGCTGGGCGGTAATACAAATTATAAATTCAATAAAAATATTTCACTGAACGGATATGTTGCGTATGGATTTCAGGATAAAAAATTCAAATTTGGCGGTGGCGTGGATTGGTTGGTCAACAAACCTTATTCAGGGAAAATATTTGCCAATTATGCACAAGATGTTGAAGCTTCCGGAAGAAATCCAATTCAACTTCAAAACAATTATTTACAGTTCCTAAGCGGTAATCTGACCAATATTTATAACGATCATTTTTTCAGTTATAGAAAAGTTCAGCTCGGTTATCAGCAGGATTTATTTCAAAATGTAACTTTTAGTATTTCAGGAATTTACAACGAAAAAACAGCAGAATTTGATTATCAATACCTCAACAACCGACCCGACGAGAAATTTCTATCATTCGATACAGAACTCGCGTTGCGCTGGGCGCCAAAAGACCAGAATGTAAGGACGCCATTTGGAAAAGTGACCATCAGCAGCGGAATGCCTGTTTTTTACTTGACTTTGACACAAGGTTGGAATGTTTTCAATGCTGATTATACGCCGACAAAACTCGATTTCACTTATTTGGACAGATTTCAGACATTGTTTGGGCAGACACATCTGCAAGTCAGAACCGGAGCGGTTTTTGGCGAAACACCGATTATGAATAGGTTTGAAGGAATGGGAAATGCAAAACGCGGCGACCAGATTTTCAAGCATTTTGGCGTTTCCGGACTGAATAATTTCGAAACGATGGTGCCGGGAGAATTTTATTCAGATCGCTATTTTTCATTCAATATTGCCCATAAAATCGCCGGATTCAAATTCCTGAAACAAGAAGTTTTTCCCGAATTTATTTACCGCGGACTGATTGGCGATATGAAAAATCCGGGGGATCATCATAATATTACCTTTCAAACCGCTGAAAAATATTATCAGGAAGCAGGAATTGAGTTCAACCAGTTGATTTATGGTATTTTCGGAATCGGAACTTATTATCGTTTCGGGACTTATGCGCACGAAAGTTTTGACCAGAATTTCTTTTTGAAACTGACGTTGAAGTTTACTTTCTTTTAAAATTCAATATTTTGAGATTAAGTACTGATCAAAAGAAATTAATTGGACTAGGAATTATAATTCTTGGAATTGTTCTATTCTTCACATTACGGAAATCGGAATCTCAGAGAATATTAGAATCAAAACTTAAAAAATACGAATACGACTTCACTAAGCTAGATCCACTGCGCAATAATTTGGAATCGAATAGAGATAGTTTAATTCAATATGGATATTTGCATTTAAAAAATGGAGAGAAAATAAAATTTTGGTTTCTTTCACATCATTTAGTTGATGATATAGGAGGAACCATATATGAATTTCCAAATGGAGAAAGAGAATTTTGTAGTGGTATGCATTGTTGCGAAGTACAATTCTATGAGTTCGGAGGAGAATCACTTGAGGAATTAAAAAATTCAACAAATTTTAGAAAATACATCAAAGAAAATGATGGAATAAGACCATAAAAAAATCCCCATCATTTCTGAATGACGAGGATTTTTTATGTTATCTAAAAATCTTAACCTTCCAAAACTTTCTGCTGACGTTTTCTGTCTTCTTCTTTCAAATGGATTTTACGCAGACGGATGAAATTAGGCGTCACTTCAATACATTCGTCAGACTGAATGTATTCCATACATTCTTCCAGTGACATATCAATTTTGGGTGCGATCGCCGTTGAATCATCTTTTCCGGAAGCACGCATATTGTTCAACTTTTTGGCTTCCACAACGTTTACCACCAAATCATTGTCACGGCTGTGCTCTCCGATGATCATTCCTGTGTAAACTTCCTCGCCTGGAGAAATGAAAAATTTCCCACGATCTTGTAATTTATCAATCGAATAAGGCGTTGAAACCCCTTGGTCTTTGCTGATTAAAACTCCTGCAAGACGTCCTGGAATTTTTCCTTTCAAAGGCTTGTATTCGCTGAAACGGTGCGCCATCACAGCTTCGCCGGCAGTTGCTGTTAGCATCTGAGAACGCAATCCAATTAATCCTCGTGAAGGAATATCGAATTCCAAATGCTGGGATTCGCCTTTGGCTTCCATAATCAACAAATCCCCTTTTCGTTGCGTTACCAAATCAATGGCTTTACTTGCGAAATCTTGGGGAACGTCAATTACCAAAGTTTCATAAGGTTCAGATTTTACACCGTTGATTTCTTTGATGATAACCTGTGGCTGACCAACGGTCAATTCATAACCTTCTCTTCTCATTGTTTCAATCAAAACCGACAAGTGCATAATCCCGCGACCGTAAACCAAATAAGTATTGGAATCATCGGTCGGCTCCACACGCAATGCAAGGTTCTTTTCCAATTCGGCTTCCAATCGTTCCACCAAGTGGCGGCTGGTAACAAATTTCCCGTCTTTCCCGAAGAAAGGTGAATTATTAATCCCGAACGACATATTCATCGTCGGTTCATCAATTTCTATATTGGCCAAAGCTTCCGGATTTTCGGCATCGGCAATGGTATCTCCAATCTGGAATTTATCCATTCCCACAACCGCACAGATATCGCCTGCCAGTACTTCGTTTGTTTTTTTCTTTCCAAGTCCTTCAAAAACATAAAGTTCCTTTACTTTTTGCTTCGAAATGGTGCCGTCTGGTTTTACAAGACTTACCCACTGCCCTTCTTTGACAGATCCTCGGGCAACTTTTCCTACAGCAATTCGGCCTAAAAAGGAAGAATAATCAAGCGAAGTAATCTGCATTTGTAAACTACCCTCAGATACTTTAGGCTCAGGCACATATTCAATGATACCATCTAATAATGGCGATATATCTTCAGTAGGAACGTTTTCTGTATTGAACCAACCTTGTTTGGAGGAGCCATAAAAAGTCGGGAATTCCAATTGTTCTTCGGTCGCGTCCAGATTGAAAAATAATTCAAAAACCGCATCGTGAACTTCGTCAGGGCGACAGTTAGGTTTATCGACTTTATTGATTACCACCAAAGGTTTCAAACCAAGCTGCAATGCTTTGTGCAAAACAAAACGGGTTTGTGGCATAGGCCCTTCAAAGGCATCTACCAAAAGAATAACACCGTCTGCCATTTTCAAAACGCGTTCCACTTCCCCACCGAAATCGGCGTGACCAGGTGTATCAATCACATTGATTTTCACGCCTTTGTATTCAACCGAAACGTTTTTGGAGAAAATAGTAATTCCACGTTCACGCTCCTGCTCGTTGTTATCCATAATCAGTTCGCCTGATTCTTGGTTCTCGCGAAAAACGTTGGTGCTGTGTAAAATTTTGTCAACCAAAGTGGTTTTTCCGTGGTCAACGTGTGCGATAATCGCAATATTGCGTAAGTTTTGCATATAAAAATTTGAGGGTGCAAAAGTACGAAAAATTGCAGAAAGTACAATGTATCAGGCAGAAACTAATTTGAAGATTTAGTTAAAATTTAGCATTTTCAGTTTCTAACTCCAAACTTTACTTAAACATTATTAATTCAAGTGAAAGTCTACTAATCTCATTTCATATAAATAGGTACCGAACACTGCTGGACAGGACATATAAACTTCACCAATTCCTTCCTGATAGCCGTATATTACTTTTTTGCCTTCTAAATAGGGATGATTTACAATATCTTCATTTTGAGGTTTTCCGACATAAGGCATAACCGCAAATGTCGATCCTTCGAAATTCCAAGTAAATTCCTGCTCAAGTTTATATTCTAAAACAAAATCCATCCATTCCTGCGATACTGTGTAAGCTATATCGTTTCCCGGATGCAACACCTTTCCTCCTTCTGCAACCAAATGTCCGGATTCATTCACTCTGATAAGTTCCGTACTTTCTTCTTCCAAAATGTTGGAATTATATCGTTTTGTTTCTTTGACAAAATATTGGATGTCATCCACCAGAGTTGTACCCTTAATTTTAACAGTATCAATTATGCTGGCAAAAAGAAGTTCATCTGTTTCAGGATTAGGTGTCTCATACATTTTGTAAACCCAATAATTCCCAACCGACAACGGGAAAAACTCAGTTTCCACCATTTGTTCAGACGAATCATCATCATTATTACAAGAAATCATCATCCCTGAAAATAATAAAATTGGGATCAGTTTGAAAACATTATAATTCATAATTTTAAGTTTTAAAGTATTGTAATTATAACTGTTACTTTTTGAATTTATTATGATTTTTTTTTTAGGAATGAATTTTCACAATTTCATCATCATTTTTCAAATCCAATTTAGATTCAAACCCTTTCACTTTTTTGAGAATATATTTCATGGTTTCGAGTCGGGCTGATTTTTTGCTGTCGGTTTTGATTTCAATCCAAGGCGATTTCTCAGTGGAAGTTTCTTGTAACATTTTATCGATGTAAAAAGTATAATCATCCCATTTTTCCTGTGCTTGCTCGTCCAATCCGCCGATTTTATATTGTTTCATTGGGTCTTGTTTACGTTCGTCCAAACGGTTTTTCTGTTCGTCTTTTGAAATATTCAGGAATAATTTAATCAGAATGATTCCGTCATCAATCAATAAATGTTCAAACGGATTGACTTGTTGCATGAAATTCTGATGTTGCACTTCGGTGCAAAATCCAAAAACAGGTTCGACAACTGCCCGATTGTACCAGCTTCGGTCAAAAAGCGCAATTTCTTCCTGCATCGGCAAATTAGCAATATACCGCTGAAAATACCATTGTCGGGTTTCATTTTCTGTGGGTTTGGGCAGCGCAATCACTTTGTAGTTTTTGGGGTTCATCTGCGAAATGGTTCTTTTAATCGTTCCGCCTTTTCCGGCTGCATCGCGACCTTCGTAGATAATCATCATTCGCTTTTTATTCTGAATCAGATATTCCTGAAGGCGCAGCATTTCTTTTTGCAATTGATTCAGCTCTTTTTCATATTTCAATTGTTTCAGAAACTTTTTTTCCTTGATAATTCCTTTTTCTACGAGTAAATCCAAGATTTCTTCACTTTTCGAAATTTCTTCTAAATCATTCAGATCAAATTCGGCCATCGATTATTTTTTGTTTAAATTTAGTTCTTAAAATTTATATTCTCTAAATTCAAACATAATGAAAATACTACTACTTAGTTTCCTGTTTTTTTCAATTACTTCATATTCCCAAGCTCCGGCTATTGATTGGGAAAAGTCATTTGGCGGAACACAGGAAGACTACGGATATACGGTAATCATTGACAATGATGGAAATATTGTGGCTGGTGGTTCCGCTTTGTCGGTAGACGGCGATATTTCAAATCCACAAGGTGAACTTGACATTTGGATAATGAAATATAGTATGAACGGAGATCTGCTTTGGAAGAAAAACTATGGCGGATCCGGAAATGATTATATATGGGATATACATAGTACGAATGATGGAGGCTATATTTTTGCAGGTAATTCAGATTCGATTGATGGAGATATTTCTGAAAATAACGGAGCTTCTGACTTCTGGATTGTAAAATTAGACACTGACGGAAATATTGAATGGGAAAAGACCTATGGAGGTTCTAATTTTGATGATTTAAGTAAGATTACTGAAACAGAATCCGGTGATTTTGTTTTAATTGGCAGTTCATTCTCAAATGATGGAATTTTCTCAAATAATCATGGGAATTCTGATATTGCTATAGTCAAAATAGATAATTCCGGCAATTTTTTATGGTCACAACTTATAGGTGGTTCGGGGCATGATTTTGGAATCGATGTTCTGATTAACAGCATGGATCAAATTATAATTTCAGGATTTGGGAATTCTCAAGACGGATATTTTTCAGATTCCCTACCAGGTACCGATGTTCTATTGGCTGCTTTTTCACCAAATGGACTAATAATCTGGCATATGATCATCGGAGGAAGTGGAAGCGACCAAACTTACTCGATGATTGAGTTAAGCAACGGTCGATATCTGGTGGGTATAAACTCAAATTCAACTGATGGTGATTTTGATAATAATTTCGGACATTCCGATGTCTGGTTATTCGAATTAGAACCTGGATTAATTCATCAGAAATATCATTTCGGAGGAAGTTTATCTGAGACTCCCATGGCTATGCATCAATTAGAAAACGGTGATATTATTGTCGCTTGCAGGAGCTCTTCTATTGATGGCGATGTTTCTAATAATCATGGCAGTTCTGATTTCTGGATCTTCAGAATGTCATCAGATGGAAATATTATTTGGGAAAATTCCTATGGAGGTTCAGAGGCAGATGATGTATGGGATATGGCGGTAAGTGATTCTACCATAGCATTGGTAGGAAATACACGGTCAGGTGACGGTGACATATCTGATCATAAAGGATTAGATGATATGTGGATTGTCAAATTAAGCAGGTCTGATATGGGGATAGATGAATATTATAATTCGTTTGTTAATCTGTACCCGAATCCTGTTTCAGATAAACTGAAAATTGATTCACAAGATAAAATTTCAGACATAAAATTGTTCAGTTTAAATGGTAACTTACTTATGAAGTATGATAATAATCCAAAAGAACTAGACTTTTCAGGCTTATCAAAAGGAATTTATCTTCTAAAAATCAAAACATCTGACGGGAGGACATTTACTAAAAAAATAGTGAAAAAATAACCCAATCCAAATTCAAATAATTGTTAAAATTAACATAATGGGATTCAAATCTTAAGAAACGGAATTCTATTTGCGGTAAATTTGAGAAAAACTTAAAAAATGAAAAAATTAACGATCGTAATTAGTTCAGTTGTTTTGGCATTGGGAATCATTTCTTGTGACCAACCCAAAACAGAAAACACAGACACCACTTCAACCGATACACTTACAACCGAAAGAAACGTGGGGAATCCGGCCGATGTTAAAACCGACGGCGGTCCTTTCCAACTTCCGGAATTAAAATACGGATATGCCGATCTAGACAAATCCATTGATGCCAAAACCATGGAAGTTCACTATTCAAAACACTTTTTGGGTTATGCCAATAAATTAAATGAAGCCGTAAAAGGAACTGAGTTGGAAGGAAAATCCATTGAAGACATTATGAAAGGAATGGATATGAGTAATTCTGCACTGCGAAATAACGGTGGCGGCTATTATAACCATGCCATGTATTTTGCAACTTTGAGTCCGAATGGCGGCGGAAATCCGAGCGGTGCTCTGGCTGATGCTATCAATAAAGATTTCGGTTCATTTGACGAACTAAAAAATCAACTTGCTGATGCAGGCGGAAAAAGATTTGGTTCGGGATGGGCTTGGCTGGTAGTGGACAAAAGCGGAAAGTTAGCAGTTGGAAGCACGGCCAATCAGGACAATCCTTTGATGCCCGGACTTGATATTTCAGGAACTCCGATTTTAGGAATTGATGTTTGGGAACATGCTTATTATTTGCGTTACCAAAACAAACGTCCGGATTACATTACAGCATTTTTCGACGTAGTGGATTGGAATGTAGTGAGCGAAAATTACGCAAAAGCAACTGCGCAATAATTTAGAATTCAATAACATAAATGTCCGGCTGATTATATCTTCCGGACATTTTTTATTGAAACTGTTTCCAAATCATCAAGGTTTGTTGGGCTTCTTTCACATCGTGAACGCGAAGGATTTTTGCGCCTTTCTGCAAAGCCAATGTATTCAAAACAGTCGTTCCGTTCAAGGCTTCATCGGCCGGTATATCTAATAATCTTGTAATCATAGATTTCCGGGAAATACCCACCAGCAAAGGGAATTCCCCAAATCCCAACAAATCCATATTTTTAAATAATTCATAATTATGCTGCACTGTTTTCCCGAATCCGAATCCCGGATCGAGGATGATATCATTAACTCCGAGCTCTTTCAAAACCCTAATTTTCTCAGATAAAAACTGATTAACTTCCAAAGTAACATCATCATATACAGGATTTTGCTGCATATTTTGTGGCGTCCCCTGCATGTGCATCAAAATATAAGGAACTTGTAAAGCCGCAACGGTCTGAAAAAGATTTTCATCCATAGAACCGGCCGAAATATCGTTTAGAATCGCTGCACCTGTTTCGATTGTTTCCCGAGCAACTTTGGCACGATAAGTATCAACCGAAATCAAAATTTCGGGAAATTTGTGTACGGCAGCTTCCACAACAGGCACAACTCTTTCTAGTTCTTCGGTTTCGGAAACTTCGGCAGAACCTGGGCGTGTGGACATTCCGCCAATGTCGATGAAATCAGCGCCTTCTTCCAGAAGTTTTTCGATTCTTTTCAAAGCTGAATCAATGTTCTGGCTTCGGCTTCCGGCAAAAAATGAGTCCGGAGTTGTGTTGAGAATTCCCATGATTTTGGGTTCTGTCAAGTCCACGAGTTTTCCTTTACAATTAATTCGCATGGTGTTTTTAGGTAAATTAAAACGTAAATCCTATTTTTGAATCCGAAACGAAGTTATGGAAAAAACCTTAGAGCAATATCAGTCAGTTATTGCTGAATGCAGATTACTTTTTGAAAACAAACTGAAAGATTATGGCGCTGCCTGGCGGATTTTGAGACTGCCATCGGTGACTGATCAGATATATATCAAAGCAGCACGCATCAGAACGCTTCAGGAATCGGATGTAAGAAAAGTGGACGAGGGAGAAACCGGCGAATTTATCGGCATCCTGAATTATTCCATCATCGCATTGATTCAGCTTGAATACGGCGTAGTTGAAATCCCTGATTTTACAATTGAAAAATCTATGCAGGAATATGATATTCAGGTTGATAAAGCTCTTAACCTCATGCAAAACAAAAATCATGATTACGGGGAAATCTGGCGTGATATGCGTGTGAGTTCCATTACGGATTTGATTCTTCAAAAATTATTGAGAATCAAGCAAATAGAAGACAACAAAGGCAAAACGATTGTTTCCGAAGGTTTGGATGCAAACTATCTCGATATGATTAATTATGCGGTTTTTGCTTTGATTTTATTGAATGAAAAGAATTAAAAAAATGAAGTACTTTGTATTAACTTTTTTATTATTCATATTCTTTAATTGTACATCATCAAAACAGACTAAACCTATCGAGCCCAATCCATTGTATTTCTCAGAAAACAATACTTCCGGGCTAGTTGTAGGAACCCTGACATTTGTTCATGAAAGAGCTAGATTTGGCAATTATAGCATTCAGGTCGTTAACAAAAACGAAAATGAATACATCGCAAAACAAAACAGTACAACCGTGAATATTATTCCTGATTTGTTATGGAAACCTAAGCATAGAGGCGAATTGGACAATGGTCAAACATACTTAATTGTTTTTAAGAGAATGAAAGGTAGTTATGAAATTAACCATATTGATGTATCCGGACAAGGAATTTCAACTACTTTCTCGTCCGTATTCAGTGGCTTTTCAATTCCTTTTAATGTTGAAGAGGGTAAAATCACATATATTGGAAATCTGATAATTGACGAATTTTCAGACAATAGTACCTATGGAATCATTCACCGAAATAATTTCGACAGAGATATAGAGGAGTTTCAAAAAATATATCCGAATGTGAAATTCTCAGCTGAAAAAGTGATTCGGGATACAATCAGAATTAAAGATTAAAAAAAATAAAAATGAAATACATTGTACAAATAAGCAGATTTATAGTTGGAATTATTTTCATCATCTCAGGCTTTGTAAAAGCCGTGGATCCGATTGGATTTGGTTACAAATTGGAAGAATATTTCGCGCCAGACGTTTTTAACATTGGCTTTCTCCATGATTTGGCTTTGCCACAAGCCACTTTTTTCAGCATATTTGAAATTGTTTTAGGTGTATTTCTTTTGTTGGGAATTTTCAGAAAGTTTACGAATTGGTCCTTGCTGATTCTGATTATCTTCTTCACGTTCCTGACTTTTTATTCGGCTTATTTCAACAAAGTAACCGATTGCGGTTGTTTTGGAGATGCGATGAAACTTACGCCGTGGCAGTCTTTCTGGAAAGATATTTTCTTACTGATTCTGATTCTCATCATTTTCATCGGACAAAAACACATCAAACCGCTCATCAGCAATATGAAAGTCAATTACGGAATTTCTGTACTTGTGCTTTTGATTTGTGGCTGGATTGCATTTACCGGAATTAAATATCTGCCTATCATTGATTTCCGCGCTTACGCTGAAGGGAAAAACATAACTGAAGGAATGAAATCTGCACAGGAATTGGGTCTGGAACCGCCTCAATATATGGTTTTATATACTTTAAAAAATAAAGACACAGGCGAAGTTGTTCAGATTTCCGATACCGAATATACAAGCGACGAAAAATGGTATGCTGAAGGAACGCCTTGGGAATTCCAGTCAGATCTGACCGAAAGTAAAAAGGTTTCAAACGGATATGAGCCGCCGGTCAAAGATTTTATGTTGGATTGCGACGGCGAAGACAAAACTGAATTTTATCTGAATGAACCAAAAGTCGTGTTTTTTATCATTCCATTTTCCGATAAAGTGAACGCGGAAGAAATTTCTCATTTGAATAAATTGTATGAGGAACTCACAAAACAAAATGTACAAGTTGCAGCGCTGACAAACGGAGATCTGACAAATCATAATTTCCCGTATTGTTTTGTGGATCAAATTACTTTAAAGACCATCATCAGAAATAATCCAGGCATCATTGCATTAGAAAAAGGAACTGTGGTTGGGAAATTCCATGACAATCCCCTGCCCGACTCGGCTGAAATCCTGAAAAGTTTCAACTAATAAAAAAATAAATGCTTCGGTACACATTGAATAAAATCGTTTACGGCTTCCTGACTTTGTTGGGCGTTGTCACGATTGTTTTTCTTTTGTTTACCGTACTTCCGGGCGATCCGGCACGAATGATGCTCGACCAGAAAGAAGATCCGGAGCAATTGGCATTAATTCGAAAAAATTTAGGATTAGATCAACCGGTTTGGAAGCAATATTTATATTATCTAAATGACCTTTCACCTGTTTCTTTTCATGAAAAATCAGGAAATTCTTATACTTCACTGGAATCAGGAAAATACGAGGGATTGAACTTATTTTCTGTTGGAAATACTTCCGTTTTGTTAAAAAGTCCGTATTTGCGCGTTTCTTTTCAGAAACAAGGCAAACTTGTTTCGGACATCATCAAAGAAACTTTGCCCAACACCCTGATACTGGCAGTTTCTGCTATCGTTTTCGCAACAATCATCGGAATTTTACTAGGGATCTGGTCAGCGCTCGCCAAAGACAGTTGGTGGGATCGTGCTTTGCTGGTTATTACGAGCATCGGGATGAGCACACCTTCCTTCTTTTCAGCCATTATCATCGGCTATATTTTCGCGTTTCTGCTTCACCACATCACCGGTCTTTCCATGACCGGAAGTTTATACGAAATTGACGATATGGGAGAAGGCAAACATCTGACATTGAAAAACTTAATTCTCCCAGCCTTCACGCTTGGAATCCGGCCACTTGCAGTTATCACACAGCTTACAAGAAATTCGCTTTTGGAAACCCTGAACCAGGATTACATTCGTACAGCCTATGCAAAAGGTTTGAAAGGAAAAGAAATAATCCGTAAACATGCTTTGAAAAATTCATTGAATCCCGTCATCACTGCTACTTCAGGTTGGTTTGCATCGATGCTTGCAGGAGCTGTTTTCGTGGAATTTATATTTGGCTGGAACGGATTGGGAAAAGAAATCGTGAATGCACTGAACACGCTGGACTTACCCATCGTGATGGGCGCTGTACTGATTATTGCCACCACCTTTATCTGTATTAATATTCTTGTCGATATATTATATGGAATTCTAGATCCGAAAGTCCGGTTGAAATGATTTTTGTTAGATTAGATAAAAAACTAAAATTAAGATTTTTTTCACATTTGATTTTTTCTTAAATTTATACTGAAGCATTTGAATCTTTATTAACATAAAAACTTACGACTATGAGACGAAAAATAGTAGCCGGAAACTGGAAAATGAACCTGACTTTTCAACAGGCAAGAGAGTTAGCACTCCGATTAAACACTTGGGTAAAAGCAAATAAACCAATTGCAGAAATCATCGTGGCTCCGACACATTTATATTTAGAACAACTTAATAAAGATTTGAGAAACAGCAACATAACCGTAGCTTCACAAAACGTATCGGCTATGCCAAATGGAGCTTATACAGGAGATGTTTCTGCTGAACAATTATTATCAATAGGAACCAAACTGAGTATTGTAGGACACTCAGAAAGAAGAGCTTATCATTACGAACAGGATAAGTATATCGGAAAAAAGATTACCCATCTGTACGAACACGGCATGAGTCCGATTCTTTGTGTAGGCGAAAAACTGGAAGACCGTGATGCCGGAAAACATTTTGATGTGGTCGGCGAACAGATAACCATCGCGCTGGAACGTCAGGATTCTGAAGATTTGAAAAATCTGATAGTTGCCTATGAACCTGTCTGGGCAATCGGAACCGGAAAAACCGCCACACCTGACCAAGCCCAGGAAATGCATGCATTTATCCGTAAAACCATCGGTGGACAACATGGACTTTCAGTTGCCAATAATACAAGTATTTTGTACGGTGGAAGTGTAAACGCCGGAAATGCCCGTGATTTGTTTGAACAATATGATATCGACGGTGCTTTGGTGGGTGGTGCTTCTTTGAATTTTGATGATTTTACAACCATTATTTCTGCCCGTAAATAAAAAATTAGTAAAAATTTACAATGAATTATATCGAATACAATTTCACCATCTCACCTATTGAGCCATGGCGTGAAATCCTTGTGGCAATGCTGGCTGAATGCGAGTTTGAAAGTTTTGTAGAAACCGAAAACGGCCTGAATGCTTATGTAAAATCCAATTTGGAAGATAAAACTACTATAAATGAACAAATTTCATTTTTGACAGATGTAGATTTAAAATTAGTCCGGACTGAAATTGAACAAAAAAACTGGAATGCCGAATGGGAATCCAATTTTCATCCGATTCTGGTCAATGACGGCTGTTACATCAGAGCGGAATTCCATGAACCTCGTCCTGAAATTCCTTTTGAAATCGTGATTCAACCCAAAATGTCATTTGGAACCGGTCATCATGAAACCACACATTTGATGGTGGAATACATTCTGGAAACCGAGTTCGAAGGAAAAGACGTGCTCGATATGGGTTGTGGAACATCTATTCTTGCCATTCTTGCCAAAATGAAAGGCGCAGCTTATGCCGAAGGAATTGACATTGATGAATGGTCGGTGGAAAATTCAATTGAAAATGCGGAACGAAACAATGTGGAACTAAAAGCTCGTTTGGGAGATGCTTCATTGCTTGGAGACAGGGACTTTGATGTAATCCTGGCCAATATTCAGCGAAACATCCTCATGGAAGACATCCCTAAATACATAAAAGTCCTTAACTTTGCAGGAGAATTAATTCTGAGCGGTTTAATGGAAACAGATTTTGAAGACATTCGCAAAAAATGCGAAGAAAATGGTCTGAGATTTGTTTCAAAAAAACAGCGAAACGAATGGATCGCTTTAAAATTTATAAAAGATTAATTAATATGGAACATCTGAAATTTCACACTCAACCTCTTTGGAAAGAAGATGTGGAGGTTGATGTTTTGACAGAAGAAGAGGAAAAGAAAGTTTTGGTTTTGCACAATGATGATTACAATACGTTTGACTATGTCATTGTTTCCTTAGTGGATGTTTGTGCGCATACCATGGAACAAGCTGAACAATGCACTTGGCTGGTTCACTACAAAGGAAAATGTGAAGTCAAAACCGGAAGTTTTGATTTTCTGGAACCCATGTGTACCGCTTTGCTGGACAGGGGTTTGAGTGCGGAGATCGTTTAGAAACCTACAAAAAGATATCTAAGCCATCATTTTTGATGGCTTTTTTTATATATTTAAATAAATTACTTTTCTATGAAACTTAATTTGATTTGTATTCTTTTTCTCAGTCAGTTCATTTTTGGACAAAATCATTTGGAACCGGCCAAAAACTATTTTGATTTATATGATTATCAATATGAATACTATGGAAAGGTGAAAAGTCTATTGTTGAATGGATTAGATGACAGACCCAAAATTAGATTACTTGTTTTTCCTTCTTTTTCAAAAGAATATATTTTTCAAATTGAAAATGATGAAAATTCAACTGAATATTATAACATAATCGTAAAAGAGCCAACTGAAGGTTCAATTTGGGGAATCACTGAAGGGAATCCTGATTTTAATATTAATGTTACGACTTATACGAGTAAACTGAAAAAAGAAGATTATACACTTCTTTATCAATTGATTTATCCAGCCATCATCAAAACAAAATTCCGAACAGACAATTCTTCAGGGTTGGATGGGACAACTTATTTATTATCTATTTGGGATTCAGGAATTAAAAGCTCTAAAACATGGAGTCCTCGAAATCCTAATCTCAAAGAATTAATATTTATTCTGGAAACAGTCGCAGATAAGGCGCGCAAAAATAAGGAAATTAGTTTTTCAAAGGATTTTAAACAAACCATCACAATTCTGACTCAAAAATTGAATAAAAAACTGACGCACCAAGAAATTGAATTTCTTTTGAATTTTAACAAAAGGATTCTTCAAATCAAAGAAGATTATAGAAGCATCATTATTTCAAGTGACTTAGAAAATTTTTATGAACAATTAGATCGGATTCATGACGAAATCCAGACATTGGTTATTGAAAATGGAATTTATTATTCCCAAATAGATGATTTGCTTAATCTAGAGGCTCGCTATTTATTTAATGATTTGGACACAGAGGAAGAATTAAATGAAGTTGAACTAGAAAAATATAGGGAGAGAATAAAAAATGATAATCCCATTTTTAAGCTAAAAGAAATTTATAAATCGGGACTTTAAACAAAAAAACCACTCTTCCGAGTGGTTTTTCTTTATTTTGAAAACTTTATTAAGCTTCTTCAGAATTTGTATCTGTTGTTTCAGCAGCTGGTGCTTCTTCAACTTTTACTTCTTCAACTTCTGCTGTCTTTGGTTTCTTTTCGTACAAAGGATTGTCATAATTGAAACCTGAATCATCAGTTTTGTTAGCGTTAGCCGCTCTTTCCGCATCCATTCTTGCTACTTCCGCTTTTGCTTTTGCAGCCGCTTCAGCTCTTTGGATGGATTCCTGGTCTGCTACGATCTCAAATTCGAAATCAACTTCAACTTCTCTGTGGAAACGGATTTTTGCTGTGTTCTTACCAAGACGTTTGATTGTACTTCCTGGAATTTTGATGTGTTTCTTTTCAATTTCCACACCAGCAGCGTTCAATGCATCCGCCAAATCACCATTGTTTACTGAACCAAATAATTTGTCTCCTGAACCAACTTTCGCATCGATTTTGATTTCAAGTCCTTCCAGTTTTGCTGATTTTTCCTGCGCTGCAGAAATAAGAGCCGCTTCTTCCGCTTTGCGCGTTTCAAGGGTTTTGTTTAATTCTTCTCTTTGTTTAGCAGTTGCAATAACAGCTTTTCCCTGAGGAATCAAGAAGTTACGTGCGTATCCCGGTTTTACGGAAACGATTTCGAATTCAAAACCTAAATTTTCTACATCTTGCTTTAAAATAACGTCCATTTTATTCTCTTTTTTAGGTTTTACTTATTTTAACTGATCCCCGATAAACGGCATCAAAGCCATGTGTCTTGCACGTTTGATAGCTTGTGAAACTTTTCTCTGGTATTTCAAAGAAGTACCTGTGTAACGGCGAGGTAAAATTTTCCCCTGCTCGTTTACAAACTGCAACAAGAAATCTGGATCTTTGTAATCCACATATTTAATTCCGTATTTTTTGAAACGACAGAATTTCTTGGTTGTTTGTGTCTGAATATCTAATTGGGATAAATAACGGATTTCGCTTTCTCCTCCTTCGGCTGCTTTTTTTGCTAATTCATCAATTGCCATGATTCTCTTTTTTAAGCGTTAGACTTTTCTGATTTCAACTTAGTTCTGCGTTTTTCAGCCCAGTCAATACCGTGCTTGTCCAATTTCACAGTCAAATAACGAATAATACGTTCGTCACGTTTGTACATCAATTCCAAACCAGCCACCAATTCATGGTTATCAGTTTTGAATTCAAGCAAATGGTAAAAACCATTGCGTTTGTTCTGAATTGGGTAAGCTAATTTTTTCAAGCCCCAATTTTCTTTTGCCACGATTTCCGCATTGCTCTCAGCAAGGAAATCTTCTACTTTTTTTACTGCTTCCTCCACCTGCGCGTCAGATAGAACGGGAGTTAAAATGAAAACAGTTTCGTAATGAGTCATTTAAATAATTTTTAATTTGGGTTGCAAATGTAGTGTTTCTTTTAGATTTGACCAAACATCAAGTTGTGTTATTTTTCCTAAAAAATGGTGTATCCTAATATAAAGGAAAAATTGGTATAATCTGAACTCCAATTATAATAACCGCTCAGGATATCTTTTCCCGTATCCAATCTTAACTGCGCGCTGTATTTATCCAAAAATTTATAACCCAATCCAAATGTAAAATTGTTATTATTTGCCTCGAGGTTAAGTTTGTTAAGACCGGAACCGTCAGTGCGAGTGAACTCTACAAAAGAGTCACCAACTCCTAATTCAACCACATAAGCTGCATCAATAAAAATTTTGGATTTATCATTTAAGAAGAAATAATGTCTGAATCCTACCGGAATGTTTATGGCATTGTATTGGAGTTTCGTAGTTAGCTTTCCGCCCGATACATTTCCTGCATCCGTAGTTTTCTCACCTTTAAAAGTTATATATGTGCCTTCAGCAAAAATGGCCCATTTGTTTTTATTAAAGGGCAGTACATATTCAATCTCCAATCCGGCAGATAACCCGATTTTGTTGCCAAAGTCAATGTCACGATCTGATAGTGTCGAATTGTTTATGCTAAGGGATGAACTATAAATACGAGGTCTTATGGTTAAATTTATATTTCCTTTATTTGCTACACCTATCTCTTGAACGGGTTCCTTCCCACAATTGTTAAAATCCACAAAAACTCTCGTCAGAGAATTTTGTTTGTATTCCATTTTTTCAACTCTTTCTTTTGTGATTCCATCACATTTTAAATCATTGAAAATTTGTCTTTTGTATTGCTCGTTGGTTGCAATTTTATTGGAACTTAATAAATATCTTTTGTACACCAATTGTTTTACTTCTTCATTGTTGATGTCATAAAAATAGCGGATAAGATTATCTTCGGTATACTGATACAGGTTTGCCTGACCTCCTACTAAAACCTTTAAGAAAATTGTTTCATCATTGAATATAGGCTGCGCTGTATCGCTGAGACGCCCGACAATATCACTAGATCTGTCCAGCTGTACTTTATGCTTTACATATTTGGAATCCTCATATATTCCAAACTCTCTCACATTATTGAGTGTACCTTTTTGAGCATTATCATCTTCACTCAATTTGTATTCAAATTCAGCCGGATTATTCTTCCAATCAACATTTCTTATGAGACACTCAGTGCGATTGTTGGATTCGTCTATAAAATAACCCTTTTCATATTTAATCTGACCAAAAACTAAGGGAAACGAGAAAGGTAAAAGAATCAATAGAAGATTTTTCATAATATTTAAGTTAAAACCAAAACTATAAATTTATTTGGATTTTCACCTAATTCTAAATACAAATAATTTGTTTAAATGCTGCTTCCCTGTCTAGCTTAAAGCTGCTTGCTTCAGCAACAATTGTTCATAAATACTGCGTGTAGTTGGCTTACTTCCACCCGTATGAAAAATAAACATCCCGGTTTCCACGTTGAGATAAAGTTTTTCCTGGCCGTCGTTGATACTGAACCATTTCAGAAGTCCATTAATCAGGTTTTCTCCTTCCCAAAATACTTTTGAATTTCTCAAATCAAATTCATGTTCAAATCCGGTTGTACTTTTGAAAATAACTTTATCCTCTATGACATAAATTATACCACTTCCTTGAAAAGCTTTCAGTTTCAAAACTTTATCTTGTTGATTTCCGCGATTGAATCTTACAAATGCATAGAAATCCATATTGTTGGGTAAGGATTCCAAAATCTTCTTTTGTTTCTTTTTACGGCTTTGAGCTGCCAGATAAGCAATCAGAAAAATACCGCCGATTAACAACAGGAAAAACAAAAAAATAAAAAGCAGAATGATAATTTCGGATGACATAAAAGTTGAATTAGATTTCTAAACCAAACTTACAAAATAAGACCAATAAAATATTTATATTTGGTAGTAGTTAGTAAAACCTTAACACCATGAGAAGCAGAAGTTCAGGATTTTGGTTACGCATTTTAATTGCTGCCGGAATCGTTATATTTTCCCTGATTAAATTTTATTCGTCTTCAGAAGTCAATGAAATTACGGGCGAAAAACAATATATAAGCCTCAATAAAGAACAAGAAATCGCACTAGGACTCAACAGTGCACCCCAGATGGCAGCTGAATTCGGCGGGCTCAGCCGGAATGCACAAGCGCGTTATCTGGTGGATTCAATCGGACAAACCATTGTCAGAAAAAGCGCAGCCGCAAAGTCTCAATATCCCTTTGACTTTCATTTGCTCGCAGATAACCGTACTGTAAATGCTTTTGCTTTACCGGGCGGGCAAATTTTCATTACCGAAGGACTGCTCGGACGACTGGAAAACATCGACCAACTGGCAGGCGTTCTAGGGCATGAGGTAGGTCATGTAATTGCAAGACACAGCGCACAACAAATGGCCAAACAGGAACTTTCGCAGGGAATCGCAGGAGCGGCAGGTGTTGCCGGCGGAGACGCTAATTCGGCTTATTATGCTCAAGTTGTAGCCAATATGGTCAATATGAAATACGGTCGTGAAGACGAATTGGAAAGCGATGACCTGGGGGTTCGGTTTATGATGGAATCGGGCTATAATCCTGAAGCACTAATTGGCGTGATGGACATTCTGGAAGCAGCTTCCGGCGGAAGTAATGTCCCGGAATTTCAAAGCACACATCCGGCACCGGAAAACCGTCGGGAGAAAATTCGTGCGGCCATTCAAAAATACAGAGCACAGGGTTTGTAATTTACAATATTTCATGAAAGAAAAATTCGGAGAATTATTTGAATACACCCATCACTTCAACCATAAGGTTATTGAAATGATGAAAACTCACAAAGAAATACTTCCCGAACGCTGTTTTTTTTCTGCTCAATCATACCTTAAATGCCCATCAAATCTGGCTGAGCAGGATTCTGAATGAAAAACCTTTTGGTGTTTGGGAAATTCATCTGTTTGAAGATTTAGAAGAAATTAATAATTCAAATTTTCAAAAAAGCTTGTCTGTTCTGAATAATTCCGATTTAAACAAAACTATAAGCTACTGGAATTCAAAAGGCGATTTATTTGAAAACAAAACCGAAGATATTCTCTTTCACATCATCAATCATACTACTTATCACCGTGGGCAAATGATGATATTGTTCAGAGAATCAGGTTTAGAACCGATTGTTTCCGATTATATATTTTATAAACGCTGAAGTCTGAAGCAAATCTTACTTTCTTTTACTTCTGATTCCAGCCAATTGCTTTAAACTTTCATCTGATTTTAGTTTCTGATATTCAGGCGAATCAAGATTGTAAAGTGCCATTTTTCCATTTTCATCAAAATGAATTCCCCAGCCATAACGCTTCACAAGTGGTGAAGCACGGAAACAAGCCTGACCTTTTGAAAAAAACTTTTCTTTTTCAGACTCCGATTGACTTAAATTATTTCGCACGGCATGAATACTAAACAAAACTTCATCTGATGTAAACCGATAAGGATTCTGCGAAATCATCTCAAACTGAAGCACAGCCAGAGATTTGGATTCGCCGCGTAATTTGGGAATTTCAGATTCAAAAACAGGACAATCTTCTGAAGCCGCGATAAACACATTGTAATAATTAGTTGTGTGCATACTGCAAATTTTCAGGAAGTTACCAAAATTAATATTTAATCTTCAAAAAATTTCTTTTCCAAAGGGTCATTGTCGGCATCCTCAACAGAATATTCTCCAATTTTTGTACGACGGAGCGTCGTTAAATACCCGCCGGAATTCAATTCTCTCCCGAAATCATGTGCAAGCGAACGAATGTAAGTTCCTTTTCCGCAGTGGACTTCAAATTCAACAAAAGGCATTTCAATTTTCGTAATTCGAAATTCGTGAATCAAAATTCGTCGTGGCTTTAATTCCACTTCTTTTCCGGCACGCGCCAATTCGTAGAGCCTCTTCCCATCTACCTTCACAGCCGAATGAGCCGGTGGCAGCTGATCAATTTCCCCGACGAATTTTCGGGTTGTTTCATGGATTAATTCTTCGGTAATATGATTGGTCGAATAAGTCTGATTTTCTTCGGATTCCGTGTCATAAGTAGGTGTGGTAACACCCAGCTTTATCGTTCCGGTATAAACTTTTGATTCCGCCTGAATTTCATCAATTCGTTTGGTAAATTTTCCGGTGCAAATAATCAGAAGTCCTGTGGCTTTCGGATCTAATGTTCCTGCATGGCCAACTTTTATTTTTTTGAGATTGTAGGCTTTCCGGATGTTCCAACGAATTTTATTGACCACATCAAAGGAAGTCCAGTCAAGTGGTTTGTCAATCAGAAAAATCTTTCCTTCTTGGATTTCTTCAGAGGTCATTTATTTGAAAAACAAAGAATAGGAAATAACTACCAACCCTACAATTACACAATAAACAGAAAAATATGTCAGTTTGGCTTTCTTAACCAGTTCGATCATCCAGTTACAAGCAAATAATCCGGCAAGAAATGCTGCGGCAAATCCACCAACCAGAGCGCCAACAGGCATTTCTCCAATTGACAATCCGCCGGTTTCAGATGCATCCAGAAACATTTTGGCAGTCGCTCCAAAAATCAAAGGCAAGACCATAAGAAATGAAAAACGTGCAGCTTTTGCCTTGTCATTTCCCAACAAAATTGAAGTGGAAATAGTAGAACCTGAACGTGAAAGTCCCGGTAATAAAGCAGCAAACCCCTGAGCAATTCCTATAATAAAAGAATCTTTATATCCTACCGGTTTTCCGGTGTTTTTTGCACGATCTGCAAAAAACAAGAGTCCCGAAGTTACCAAAAGCATACAGCCCACCACCAAAAGATTTGAAAACAATTCCTCCAAAGTATCTTTCAGCAAAACGCCCACCAATGCAGCCGGAATCATCGACAATACAATTTTCAATGAAAACTGGAATTCTTCATTATTTTTAAATTGGAACAAACCTTTGAAAATCTGAATAATATCCTTTCTGAAAACTACAATAGTACTCAGCGCTGTTGCAAAATGCAGAACGATGGCAAACAAAAGATTTTCTTCTTCATCGAAATGAATATTGAGAATTTCCTGTGCAATTACGATATGTCCGCTGGAAGAAACCGGTAAAAATTCAGTCAGCCCTTGAACCAGTCCAACTATAATCGCCTTGATGATTTCACTCATTCTGACTTGGTTTTATCAGGATTCAGCATGATGGCATAAACCTCGATGGCAAATCCAAGTAGGACAATGAAAGGCGCCAGACGGATTCTTCTCCACGAAAAAATTCCGTCGTTCCAATAGTTCGGGTCAAAAGTTCCATCAGGACGGGTATTGGCATCAGCCCCCATCATCAGGAAAAATCCAATCAGAATTACCACAACGCCCAAAGCCATGAATATATAGTTTTTCTTACCAAAAAGAAAGGTGAATTTTGAATCGTCAATTTTGGCCATTTTGCTCATTTATGCTAAATATTTAGTCAGAATTAATATAATTGATCGGTTCTCAAACGCAGATATCTCCAGGTTGCAATTCCGGTACTGATCAGCGCAATCACCACCCCTATTACTAGAAGTATCAACATCAGCCAATAAAAATCGTCGTTCCACCAAGGCAAAGAAACAATTCCGGCAAAATAATACCATAATCCGCCCAAAGCCAAAATGGCAAGGACAGCGCCTAGTAATCCCAATATTGCGCTTTGTAACAAGAACGGCTGAATGATGAACCTTCTCCTCGCCCCCACTAACTGCATCGTTTTGATACTGAATCGTTTGGCGTAAATCCTTAAACGAATTGAGTTATTAATCAAAACCATTACGATAACCAGAAAAATTCCGGCGAGAACCATCAGCCAGAATCTTATTTTATCAATATTATTGTAAACCGTAGTCATCAATTCATCATCATTAACTACTTCATTTATAATCGGATTTGCCTGAATGATTTGTTTGATGCTGTCCACTTTGTGAGGTTCCACAAAATCGGGCTGTAGTGTTATCTGTACCGAAGCCGGAAAAATATTGGCTTCAAAAATCGCATTGTCATCAATTCCCAATTCGTTTTTGGCTATTTCAGATGCTTTTTCTTTTGAAATGTATTCGGTGTTCTTTATAAAAGAATGTTTAATTTTCAGAGAATCAATGAACTCTTGTTGCCTGGCCAATTCTTTGTCCTGTTCACGCGGATCATATTCATCATTGAAAAAAGCTTCCAATTTCAACTGTTCTTTGATATAATCGGCATAACTCTGCGCATTGATGACAATTAATCCAAAAATACCCAAGAGAAAAAGAACCAAGGCTATACTGATTACAACTGTAATATTGGATGAACGAAGCCGGCCCTGATTAAATTTATCGCTCTGTTTTGACATTCAGTTTAAATTTGTGGCTAAAGGTATAAAAAAACTTTGTTAGGGAATCTTTTTTGGTCTGCTTACTTGTTAAACATTTGCTAAAATGAAATCCGTATTCCAAGCCTTAAGATTCCCCATTTTCTTAAATTTTCAGACTAAAATATCAGGAAATCACCCCCAGCTCCTTCCCTACTTTCGTAAAAGCTGCAATAGCTTTGTCCAAATGTTCTCGTGTATGCGCAGCAGAAAGCTGAACGCGGATTCTGGCCTTGTCGCGAGGTACAACCGGAAAGAAAAATCCGATTACATAAATTCCTTCCTCCAAAAGTTTATCGGCCATTTCCTGTGATAATTTCGCGTCGTACAACATCACCGGAACAATTGCTGCATCACCATCGGGAATGTCAAATCCGGCTGCTTTCATATTGATTCTGAAATACTCAGCATTTCCCATCACTTTGTCACGCAGCGAAGTATTGGTTTCCAGCATATCGAAAACTTTTAAAGCTGCACCAACGATTCCCGGCGCCAAAGAATTCGAAAACAAATAAGGTCTCGATTTCTGACGAAGCATTTCGATTACTTCTTTTTTCGCAGAAGTAAATCCACCCATTGCTCCTCCCAAAGCTTTTCCAAGTGTCGAGGTAATGATGTCTACACGTCCCATCACATCGGCATATTCGTGCGTTCCTTTTCCTGTTTTCCCGATGAATCCTGTCGCGTGTGAATCATCTACCATCACCAACGCACCGTACTTTTCCGCAAGGTCACAAACCCCTTTCAAGTTGGCAACGATTCCATCCATTGAGAAAACCCCATCGGTCACGATGATCGTAAATCTATGATTTTTGGAAGCTGCTTCCTTTAATTGAGCTTCCAAATCTTCCATATTATTGTTTTTGTAACGATAACGGGCTGCCTTACACAAACGAACTCCGTCAATGATAGAAGCGTGATTTAATTCGTCAGAAATAATCGCATCTTCATCGGTAAACAAAGGTTCAAAAACACCGCCGTTTGCATCAAAAGCCGCCGCATACAAAATAGTGTCTTCCATACCCAGAAACTTTGAAATCCGGGCTTCCAGTTCTTTGTGAATGTCCTGAGTTCCGCAAATAAAGCGTACCGACGACATTCCATAGCCGCGATTGTCCAAAGTGGATTGCGATGCTTTGATCACTTCCGGATTATCGGAAAGCCCCAGATAATTATTGGCACAGAAATTCAATAATTTACTTCCGTTTTCCAAGGTAATTTCAGCCGCTTGCGGCGAAGCGATGATTCTTTCTTTTTTAAATAATCCCTGATTTTCCAAATCGGTTAACTGGTTGGCCAAATGCTGCCGGAATTTTTCGCTGTACATATTTATTTTTTTTTTCGTTTTGCGAAGTTCGATGTTCGAAATTCGCATTTGTAAGTTGTGAACAAATATAATCGTTTTTGGATGGTTGGTCGAAGTCAGACAACGGAAGTTTTTTTGAATTTTCAATTTTAAATGCTGAATTTTGATTTTTAATTCATTAGAAATTGAAACTGATCAGCGTTCATAAAAAAGAAATTCCAATTGTGCAGCAACTTGCACGCGAAATTTGGGACGAACATTATATCAAAATTCTATCCCAGGAACAGATTGATTATATGCTCGATTTGTTTTATTCGGACGAAAAAATCCGAACTGAAATTGAAGAAGGTATTTCCTGGGAAATGCTGATGGATAAAGATAACCCGGTTGGCTATTTGGTTTGTAAATTTGAGGAAGAAAAACTTTACATTTCAAAAATTTACTTAAAAGCCGAAACACGTGGAAAAGGTTTTGGAAAATTACTTCTGAACCGCGCAATCGAATTAGCAAAGCTAAATCATAAAAAATACATTTATCTGAATGTCAATAAAGAAAATACCGGTTCCATTGGTTTTTATAAACGAAATGGTTTCAAAAAAATTGACGAAGGTGTTTTCGACATTGGAAACGGATATGTGATGGATGATTTTATTCTCGAATTAAATCTGGATTAAATTCTATTCCCACCATCTTTCGAAAACTTGCTTCTCATCGTTGAGTTTAATTTTCTCACCTATTTTTGGTGTAAGAACAGACGCATTTTGTTTATCCGCCTCTACAGTCACACGTTTCATCGGATCATCCCAAGGATGATTTCCCAGTTTAAATTTGGAATTATGAACCGGCATAAATCGTTTCGCTTTCAGTTCCTGCGCCACTTTCACAACTTCTTCAGGCAAAAAGTGGATGTATTTCCATTTCTCATCATATTGTCCGTTTTCCAAAATCGCCAGATCAAATGGACCGAATTCCTCACCGATTTTTTTGAAATGCGAATCATAACCGGAATCTCCGCCAATGAAAATTTTGCTTTTAGGTGTTTCCAACACAAAAGAAACCCAAAGTGTGTTGTTTCGCTTAAAGGTTCTTCCCGAAAAATGCCTTCCCGGAACGGCATAAATCTGAATTGAATCATCCAGTTTCAGACTTTCGTTCCAATCCAATTCAGTGATTTTTTCTTTTGCATATCCCCAATGTTCCAGATGTGCACCCACGCCCAATCCGGTAATCACTTTTTTAACTTTGGGAATCAAATCAATTACTGTTTTATGGTCTAGATGATCGTAATGATCGTGTGTGATGAGCATATAATCAATTTCAGGAAGGTCGGCGGCCGTGGCAATTTCACTTCCGGGAAAAGCACGATTGGTACCCGCAAGCGGCGAAGCATTTCCGCTGAAAACCGGGTCAATCAGGTATTTTTTTCCTTCTAATTGAATGTAATACGATGAATGCCCAAACCAAATCAGCAAATCTTCATCGGGGTCCAAATTCTTCCAATCGGGTTTGACAGAAGGAATAGAATCCAGCGGTACTACATTCGGATATTTCGTAAAAAGAAAATCCCAGAAAACGCCAAACATCGTATAACCTTCGGCCAACGAAGGTGTTTCTGTTAGGTTATGAAATTGTCCATTGCGGTAATTCGGAGATTTTTGAATTCGTTCCAAACGCTCTCCCGATGGTGCTTTCCCAAATATTGGATGTTGCATATAACCCCAAATTCCAAGGATCATCAAAGTCATCAGCACCAAAAATCCAATCAACATTTTCTTTATTTTTTTCTTCATTTTTTTCGAAGTTCGTTTTTAATTTGAAAATTGCTTATTCATCAATTTTCTCAAAATAATAGAACAATCCTTGCTTAACAAAAGTATCAAATTCCAATAATGACAAACTTAGATTATACTCCGAATTTATGTTTTTCATTTTTTCAAAGGTAGAATAATCAAACTCTCGAATTTCTTTATAAAATCTATTACCTAAATAATTAAAGTAATATTCTGTAATAACTGTATTATTTACACTTATCTCACTTCCATCTTCAGTTGTAAACTTTTTAAAGTTCTGAGATTTATATTTAGATACATTTTCATTTAAAAGCTGAGAATATAGATCGGGGTTTACTTTTATTTCCTGAAACTCTTTTTCATTATGAAACGCCTGAATTGAAAGTTCATTTTGATGAAAGAAAAAAAGTATATATACATTTTCCATTTTTTTATAAAAATCCTCATCATTATATCGAACAATGAAGTAATTGTCATTTTCATTTAACGTGATGTCATTTTTTTGTGCTATCAAAAATGAAAATTCTGTTGCGAATTGTTTTTCTTTTACTCCCTGACTATCAACAACATTCGTTGAACACGAACTTGTTATGAATAATATCAAAAAGGAGATAATTAAAACTTTCATGATTTTTAAATACTAAATTGTCAATTCACTATTCAATTTTGTGAATTATAAATCTTATTTAATCAACCTTCACAAAATCCAAATCCTGAAAATCATAACTGAAATCGGTCAATGGAGAAATCGGTTCCATTTTCAATCCGGTGATTTTACCGTTTTCGGTTTGGACAAAAACAAAAGCATCGGCGTGCAGATAGGCATTGTCCCACTTCACCGCATAGGTATTGTCTTTGTAATAAAACATTTCACCTTTCAACTGACCTGATCGTTTGGACGTGAAACGAAGTTTTCCTTTTTCGTTTGAAATTCTAATTTCCCCGAACCAATTGTCTTGATAAGTCCCGATTAAATCTTTGGTGTCGGGCTGTTTTGATTTTTTATTCTTCTCAACTGTTTCCCAAACTTCCGAAGTGATTTTATCGGCATCGCCCCTTCTTTGGGAAATCAATTCGTCGTATTCCTTTACCCAATCTCTTTCGGGAAGTCCGAGATAGAAATCTTTAATCGTATTGGAAACCGCCATAAAAGCGGCACCTTCTTGTTGGTTCGTCAAAACAATGATGCCCAAATCGAGCTGCGGAAACATAATGATTTGTGTGACAATTCCTTCCAGTCCGCCCGTGTGCGAAACCTGTAATTTCCCGGCCATGTCTTCCACCACAAAACCAAGTCCGTATGCCCGAAACAAAGAATGATAAGGTTCTTTGGATGTAACCGGCATCAAAGTCTGAGGTTTGGAAAGTTCGCGCATTCGCTCTTCCGAAACCAGTTGAATTCCCTCTTTCGTTTTCCCGTAATTCAATTGGAACTGAACCCATTTTGTCAGGTCAGTGACATTCGAATAAATTCCGGCGGCAGCATCAAAAATCGGATTGGTATATCGGTCGATGACTTTTAAATTACCGTCAATCGGAACATGGGGCGCAATGGCATTGGATTTATCTTTCAGCGTATTCCAATTGGGCGCTGTACGGTTCATTTCCAAAGGTTCTAAAAATTTCTTTTGAATGAAATCGGTCCAGCTCATTCCCGAAACTCTTTCGATCACCACTCCGGCAATGATGTACAATAAATTATCGTAATCATATTTCGAACGGAAATCCGAAACCGGTTTTAGAAACTGAATGTTTTGAATGATATCTCTGGGCGTGAAATCGTGTCCGTCCGGCCAGACCATCAGGTCGCCGGCGCCAAGTCCGAGTCCGCTGCGGTGCGTCACCAAATCCCGAATGGTAAATTCTTCGGTTACATAATCATTGTACATTTTAAATTCGGGAATGTATTTTTTGACTTTATCGTCCCAATTGATTTTTCCTTCGTCGATCAAAAGTGCAATGGCAGTTGTGGTAAAAGCTTTGGAATTGGATGCAATCCCAAAATTGGTATCGGCATTTACTTTTTCTCCGGTTTCGATGTTGGCAAGGCCGTAACCTTTTGCCAGAACAAGGTTTCCGTTGTGAACAATTCCGACTGCAATACCCGGAACGTTAAAAGTTTCGAGGGTTTTATCGACCAAAACATCGACTTTATGTTCGGGAATTTCCTGCGAAAAAACGGTTGAAGCTAAGAAAATCAGAATCAGGAAAAAGTATTTTTTATTCATTTTTTTTAAAATTATGCCGTAAAAATAATTAATTAAAATTCATAACGAAGATTAACCACAAAGAACACAAAGTTTTGACACAAAGCACACAAAAATTTAAGGCTTTGCAACCCCGAGTTTCAACTCAGGGAAAAACGATAATTAATTTAATCTTAATTTTATCGCATGAAAGATTTAATGGGTCAGGCCATTTGGGACTATTACCACGATAATTCGCCGGAGGATATTCAAACCGAAACTTCGATTTCCGAACTGGATGAGCTTCCGGTGGAATATCTTTTTCGGGATTTCGATGGAATGAATTTGCTTGAGCAAAAAGCGCTGGAACTCGCAAAAGGAAAGGTTTTGGATGTTGGAGCCGGTGCGGGTTCGCATAGCTTGTATTTACAAAACGAAAAAAATCTGGACGTGACGGCTTTGGATATTTCACCCAAATCCATTGAAGTGTGCAAACTTCGAGGTGTTCAAAAAACGGTTTGTGAAAATTTATTGAACTATTCGCCCGAAGAAAAATTCGATACGATTTTACTTCTGATGAACGGAACCGGAATTTTTCAAACGATGGATCAGATTGATATTTATTTGAATAAACTTTCCTCTTTGTTAAATCCAGAGGGAAAAATTCTCATCGACGGAACCGATTTGCTTTATATGTATCAAAATCAGGATGGAAATTTCTCCATTCCGCTTGCGAATTATTATGGCGAAGTTGATTATTATCTTTATTACAAAGGCCAAAAAGAAGTTCCCTTCAAATGGCTTTATCTGGATTATTTGATTCTGAGTGATTTTGCTGAAAAACAGAACCTGAAAACTGATTTAATCCTCAAAGAAGGCGATGCTTATCTGGCCGAAATTCGGGTGAGGTAAGCTATAAATCTTCCTTATACCAACTGCTGTATTTCACATAATTATTGGCAATTCTTTCGATTTCGCCTTCTTTCAGATTTTGAGAAACCATTCCGATTTTTTTTGCCGGAACTCCTGCCCAGAGTTCGCCTTCGCGGATGTGCGTATTCTGTGTCACCACAGCTCCGGCCGCCACAATCGAATAAGATTCTACCACACAATCATCCATCACAATTGCCCCCATTCCGATCAGCACATTGTCGTGAATCGTACAGCCATGAACCACCGCATTGTGACCGATGGAAACATTATTACCGATTTTCGTCGGGCATTTCTGATAAGTACAATGAATCATCGCATTGTCCTGGACATTGACCTTATTTCCCATTTTGATGTAATGAACATCTCCACGTAAAACCGCATTGTACCAAATACTGCAATCATCACCCATTTCCACATCCCCGATTATCACTGCGGTTTCGGCCAAAAAACAATTTTCTCCGAATTTGGGATTCTTGCCTAATAATTCTTTTACAACTGCCATAAAATTAAACTATCAAATTTTGGTCTAAATATAGCAAAAGAAGCCGTATTTTTGCCGCATGATGAGAGTTTATATAGACCAGACACCCAATCCAAACATAATGAAATTTGTTTGCGATGAAACCCTTACTGCAGGCGGACTTGAAATTAGCAAAGAAGATGCCGCCGAAGAATCACTTCTCGCTCAGGAACTTCTACAATTTCCTTTTGTATCCAAAGTTTTTATTACCGCCAATTTTGTAGCCGTTCAGAAAATAGATGGAATTGAATGGGAAATGGTGGCTGATGAAATCAAGGAAATTGTCAATCGTCACCTGAATGAAGGAACTATCCTTTTACAATTTCAAAAAGAAGATCCGTTTACTTTATATGTAGAAATGACACCCAATCCGGCGGTAATGAAATTTGTGACCAATAAATTATTGTACAAAGGAATTGCCGAAGCCAAAAACCCGGAAGATGTTGCAGATTTTCCTCTCGCCAAAGAATTATATTCCTTTGATTATGTGAAAGAAGTTTTTGTAACAGAGAATTATATTTCGATTACAAAAGTTCAGGAAGCCGATTGGAATGAAATCGCGTTGGAACTTCGTTATTATCTGCTGGATTATTTGCAAAGCGATAAAGAAATTATTAGTGAAAACTATGTTCCGCTTCAGAATCCTTACGAAAAAACATTCGTTAAAAAGGATTATTCAGACGTTGAACTGGAAATCAATGATATCATTTCTGAATACATTCAGCCCGCAGTTGCCGGAGATGGCGGAAATATACAACTGATTGAATTTGAAGAAGAAACCAAAACAGCTCGAATGCTTTTACAAGGTGCTTGTTCGGGTTGCCCCTCTTCCACAATCACGCTTAAAAACGGTATCGAAACTATGTTGAAACAAATGATGCCCGGAAAAGTCGAAAATGTGGAAGCTATAAACGGATAATTTCAGTTAGATAATTCAGAAATAGAATGCAAAAAACCGCTTATCTTATCAAACTTTCTGCATTTTATTATGCCATCACAGGTCTTGTCTGTCTTTTCTTTCCGGAAGAAATTCTTTTAAAAATTCATTCTAATACAGAAGAAGAATTAATTCTTTTTTCACAGTTATTTGGAGCGGCCATATTGAGCTTTGCTTATCTCAACTGGTTTTTCAGAAACAGTTTAATTGGAGGGATATATGGCAGACCCATAAGCATTACAAATCTGACATTCAACTTAATAACCGGATTAATATTACTGAATTTCAGTTTTAGAAATCAGGAATTATTATGTATAATCCCAATGGTTATTCATTTATTACTGGCCGTTTTCTTTGGATTGATTTCAAGGAAAACACCTGAAAAAGTCCGAAAAAATGACTAAATATTTTTCATTTCTGCTCCTCAGTTTCTCCATTTTTGGTTTTAGCCAGAAAACTGATTCAGACTATGCAAGATCCGTCATAAATCAACTTACTTCTGAAAGTTACGCAGGCCGTGGTTATGTGGACGAAGGAATGAACAAAACAGCCGAATTCATTGCCGAAGAATTTGAAAAATTCGGACTGAAAAAAATCGGAGATTCTTATTTTCAGGAATTTTCAATGCCGATCAACGTCATCAAGGAAGCAAAACTGAAAATAAACGGAAAAGAACTGAAGTATGGAGTTGATTTTCTGGTCGATCCGGGCTCTAAATCCCAAAGTTTTCATTCCAGACCGATTTATTATTTCAATCCAAATGATTTTGTGAATTCACTGAATAAGGAAAGCGATTTTATTGATTTTATCAGGACGGATATGCTTCAACAAAAAGAAAAGCACGTCGTCTTTCCGCCGCATCATTTCGAAGTAGATTCACTTAATCAATATTATAAACATTGGCCTCATTTTTATCGCCCCGAAGAAAACCGGAACCGAGCGATTTTTCATTTCAGCAAGGATAAATTAACGGCTTCTTTGTCACAGACTGAACAGAGTTTTAGCCGTTTTTTTGTAAATGATAATTTTTATAGTGATAGTTTAAACATAGATGACTATTTAATTGAAAATGACTTTATTGTAAGTTATAAAACAAAAAATATAATCGGATTGATTGAAGGCGAAAACAAGGATTCGCTGATTTTAATAACTGCACATTTTGACCATTTGGGAAAAGTTGGAAATACGATTTTTCCAGGTGCGAGTGACAATGCAAGCGGCACTGCATTTTTGTTGGAATTGGCTAAATATTTCAGTCAGAACAAACCGAAATATTCCCTTGTCTTTATAGGTTTTGCTGCGGAAGAAGCCGGACTTGTTGGCTCTAAATATTTCGTGGAAAATCCTTTGGTTGATTTAGCAAAAATTAAATTTCTATTGAATTTCGATATCATGGGCGCCGGCGAAGAAGGAATTCAGATTGTGAACAGTTCGATTTTTGAAAAAGAATACGCTTTGCTTGATCAAATTAATTCCGAAAAGAAGTATTTAAAACAAATTCGGAAACGCGGAGAAGCTTGTAATTCCGATCATTGTCCTTTTTATGAAAAAGGAGTTCCATCGTTTTTCACTTATACACTGGGCGGTCCGGGACATTATCACGATGTTTTCGACACATCGGAATCCTTGTATCTGGCTGAATTTGAGGATTTGAAGAATTTATTTATTGAGTTTATTCAAAATCTTTAAACTAAGCCTGAGAAAATGATTTCTTTTCTGCAATTAAAGAATAAACCAAAGGCGCCTTATTCCCGAATTTCTTAACACGAAACTTTCCCGGTTCGACCTCTATTGAATCGGCAAATATATCATAAGGCGAATAATCAAATTCTTTCAAAGATTTAATATTCAAGTTATTATTTATCAACGAATTAATTACTTCACTTAAACTATGATTCCAGCTGACATCTTCGATTTTATCTGAGAATTTCCCATCGGTATAGGAAGATTCTTTGACTTCAACAATCGGTTCATCTTTGAAATAATTATAGGTAATTTGGTTTAAATCATCGTCATACATCCAGATAAAAGGATGGAATTCCACAAAGACAAATTTACCGCCCGGTTTTAGAAAATGTGAAATCAGTTTTGCCCATTTATCCAGATCGGGCAGCCAACCAATGGTTCCGTAAGATGTGAAAACAATATCGAATTTCTCGTCCAAATGATTGGGTAAATCATAAACATCACAACAGATAAATTTAGCAGAAGAATTATCTTTTTCTGCCAGTTCCTTTGCCAGTTCGATGGCTTTATCTGAAAGGTCAACGCCTGTAACCTCTGCTCCCATCCGGCTGAGCGAAATTGTATCCTGACCGAAATGACATTGCAAATGCAAAACGGATTTTCCATTTATATCACCCAAAAGTTCAAGTTCAATTGAATTCAAGGAGGATTTCCCTGCCAAAAATCCTTTTACATCATAAAATTCAGAATCTATATGAAGCTCTGCACGTTTGTTCCATGAATTCCGGTTTTTGTCAAGATAATCTTTCATTTATTTTTCATTTGAAAGCGAATAAGGAACATCTGCATTGTCAGTTCCCCGTTTTTTATTGGGTTTATCATTCATTTCGAAATAAAAAACACCACCATTTGTGATTTCTTCGAAATTTATAAAGTTTTTTTCAAATTCTTTTCCGTTGTACCAGGCTTTGTTCACATAAAATTTTTCAGGTGAGTTTTCATTTTTCTGAATGACAAAATAATTTCCGTTTTCGAGTTCAATTGTGGCTCTCTCAAAAAGCGGAGCTCCCATCACGTATTGATTGACCGCCGGTGTTACCGGATAAAAACCAAGTGCCGAAAAAACATACCAGGCAGAAGTCTGTCCATTGTCCTCATCTCCGCAATATCCGTCTGGTGCTGAACTGTAAAGGCGGTCAATTACCTGCCGGATCCAATATTGGGTTTTATAAGGTTCTCCTGCATAATTATAAAGGTAAATCATGTGCTGAATCGGTTGGTTGCCATGAGCATATTGTCCCATTTTCACAATCTGCATTTCGCGTATTTCATGGATGACTTGTCCGTAATAAGATTCATCAAAATCAGGGCTCATTTCAAAAACCTCATCCAGCTTTTTTACGAATTTTTTCTTCCCACCCATCAGATCAATCAAGCCCTGAACATCATGAAAAACCGACCAGGTATAATGCATACTGTTTCCTTCGGTAAAGGCATCACCCCATTTCAAAGGATTAAAAGGCGACTGAAAACTTCCGTTTTTATTTTTTCCGCGCATCCATTTGGTTTCAGGATCAAAAAGATTCCGATAATTCAAACTTCGCTGCCTATAAATATCTATTTCCGAATCAGGTTTTCCCAATGCTTTTCCCAACTGCCAGATACAAAAATCATCGTAGGCATATTCGAGTGTTCTTGCTGCATTTTCATTGATTTTCACATCGTAAGGAACATATCCGAGTGAATTGTAATAATCAACACCTGCTCTACCGACTGCAGTCATCGGGCCTTCATTGTTGGCACCATGTATAACTGCTTCCCAAAGCGTATCGATGTCATAACCTCTCAAACCTTTGAGGTAGGCATCTGCTACGACGGAAGCCGAATTGTTCCCGATCATGATATCGGCATAACCCGGACTGGACCATTCGGGTAAAAATCCGCCTTCCAAATAAGCATTGGCCAAACCTGCCTGCATTTCTTTGTTAATCGAGGGATAAACCAAATTCAGCAAAGGATAAAGTGCCCGAAAAGTATCCCAAAATCCGGTTCCGGCAAACATATAACCGGGAAGAATCTGACCGTTATAAGGGCTCCAATGCACCACTTTCTCCTCTTCATTTATTTCATATAATTTATTGGGAAACAACAAAGTACGATACAAACAGGAATAAAAAGTCCGAATTTGTTCCTCCGTTCCTCCTTCCACTTTTATTTTACTTAATTGTTCGTTCCAGTAATTTTTGGCCTTTTCTTTTGTTTCTTCAAATTTATCATTGCCAATTTCTCTTTCTAAATTCAATTCAGCCTGTTCAAAACTGATGAAAGAGGAAGCCAGTTTTGCCCGGATGGTTTCACCTTTTTTAGTTTTAAACTGAACAGCTGCAATGGCATGAGGAGCTGTTATCTCCGATTTTCCGGATTGAATTTTCTTACCGTCCCAGACTTTGAAATCCGTAAACTTTTCATCAAATTCTATTACAAAATAATTTTTGAAATTGATGAGATTTCCACGGCTGTAACGCGTACTGTAACCTATGACTTTTCGTTCTTCGGGAATGATTTTCACATAAGAATTTCTGTCAAAAGCATCCACAATCACCCAACCATCATCTGTTTGGGGAAATGTAAAACGAAATTGAGCAGCGCGTTCGGTAGGCGTGATTTCAGTTGTGATATCATGATCGGCCAGGTAAACGCTGTAATAATAAGGTTTACTGATTTCTGCTTTGTGTGAAAACCAGCTTTCACGTTCGGTTTCGGTTATTTTCAAACCTTTGACCGGCATGATGGAAAATTGTCCGTAATCATTCATCCATGGTGAAGGCTGATGGGTTTGTTTGAAACCTTTTATTTTATTGGCCGTGTAAGTGTACATCCATCCGTCACCCATTTTCCCGGTTTGAGGAGACCAATAATTCATTCCCCAAGGCACACCTATCGCCGGATAGGTATTTCCGTTTGAAAGTTCATACACCGATTGTGTGCCCATCAGGGGATTTACGTAATCCACATAAGAAATCTCCTGACTTTTTAGAAAGATGCTTAAGCAAAAAATCAGTAGGAATAATTTCTTCATTCGGATTAATTTAGGATATCGGCTTCAAATACTTCGGCGAAATATTTTTTCACTTTCTCTTTTACTTCCTCCATTGGAACTTCCCGGCCTAATTCCCGCTCGAGAGAAGTGACTGCTTTGTCTTGAATTCCGCAGGGAATGATGTATTCGAAATACTTCAAATCCGAATTTACGTTAAGGGCGAACCCGTGCATGGTAACCCAGCGCGAAGCTTTGACGCCCATAGCGCAGATCTTTCTGGCAAAAGGTTTCCCGACATCGAGCCAAACTCCTGTTTCACCTTTTGAACGTTCGCCTTTTAATCCGTAATCGGCAATTGTTTTGATAATGACTTCTTCCAGATTCCGCATATAGAGATGAATATCGGGTTTGAAGTTGTCCAGATCCAGAATGGGATAACCCACCAATTGTCCCGGTCCGTGGTAAGTGATATCGCCACCGCGGTTCGTTTTGACAAAGGTCGCTTTGATCTGACTCAGAAAATCCTGGCTGGCGAGAAGGTTTTCGATATGTCCGCTTTTTCCAAGCGTATAAACGTGCGGATGTTCTACAAATAACAAATGATTTTTTGTCTGTTCAAAATCCTTTTGTCCGTTTTTTTCCTTTTCTCTGTTTCGGGATTTGATGGCAACCGATTCGGCCAGAAGAGATTCCTGAAAATCCCATGTTTTCTGATAATCCTGATCTGTTCCCAAATCTTTAAATAAAATCTCCTTCATTAGTCTTGATTTTTAAAACCACAATCTTTGCAAAAATACTGTCTTTTTATATTGCCGAAAGGCGTCGATACAACCAATGCCGAAAAGACGGAAAAAACTATCTCTAGTAATCCATTTTTCCCATAGCTGAATTTTATATTTCCCGAACCACAATTGGCACAAATCATTTTATCATCTTCCTGAAACTGAAGAATTTCCCTGGCTTTTTCAAAATCTTCTTCCCTCACCCTGAGTTCAATTCCCGCATCCAGAATTCCTGTTAAATTGGGCGCAACACTCATGAAATTATTCCCGAAAATAAAAACGTCCAGTCCGGATTCTTCCAGTACCCCCTTATGGATATATGCCAGATGTGATTGCGAATATTTGCCTATAAGTCTGGTATTCATCTGTTGGGATTGTTTAAAATAATTAAGGCAGCAATCACGCCCGGAATCCATCCTAAGGCAGTCAGGATTGAAACGATGATAATAGAGCCACATCCTTTGTCCAGCACGGCAAGCGTAGGAAAAAGTATGGAAAGTATGACACGCCCTACACTCATTTATTCCAGTTCAACCGTAAAATTATATTTATCCGGATTTTCCAATAATTCGCTCATAGGCACATCAACGGTCATGGTTTTTCCGTCTATACTGAAAGTTGCATTTTCAATGGAAGCTTTTTTCACTCTTTTTGGAAAATGGTATTCCATTTTGTATTGAAACATATTCATCATTTGTCGGGTTGCTTCGGCTGTACTGTCATCGAGTTCATCCAGAAATTTATTTTGATTTTTTGCAATTCTCTGAAAGTTTTTACCATCAAATTTAACTTCGAGTGATTTCATCAGTCCCGATTGTCCCATTTCTGCTGCGGCTTCGGGATCTTCCTTTTCCAGTTTTGCCAGAGCTGAATTCATTTTGTCCAGATAAAGATTGAAAGCATTCATATTTTTCTCTTCAATACGAATAATCATTTTCCCTTCATTGTCATTTATAATCATATGAACTTTTGTTTTGTCCATAGAACGCATAAAATCAATCTCTGCCTGGCTTATGCTATCTGAACTCATCTGGTTGAAGTCCTGGAGATCGGCAAAATTAATGAGGGTATCCAAGGGGAAATCACCTGTTTGTCTGAGTGAGTCTTTGGTGTGTTCATCATAGAGGAAAGCCATCATTTCGCTGAAATTGAGTTCCGTTTCGTACTTAATGGCGCCCGATTCCTGCAAATAAAATCTTTCGGTAATTTGGCATGAAACCATTAGAAGAGCTGTAACAGAGAGTATAAGTATATTTTTCATATAAGTTTATAAGTGAGTAAAGTTATAAAATCCGTATTAAAAATCAGTATAGTTAGTTGCTAAATACAAAGCGAGCCAGCATCATAATGTTAAACTATTATAGTTTAAAGTCTCAAGCTGAAATATTTTAGTAATTTAACCCCAAATTAATAACTCTAAAATTTTATCAGATGAAAAAACTTTTATTTTCTTTTGGGTTAGTTCTTTTTTACTGCACGAATGTCTTTTCTCAGGAACAGATTGCGGTTATTCAGAACCCCTATGTTGTATTAATGAATGCAGAAACCGGAGTCATTGAAGATCCTCAGTTCATTGACCTTTCTTTGGTAGATGCCGGCACGCCAAAAGGAATCATCCAGGTAGGTTCGGAAATCTGGGTTTCTGACCAGATCGAAGATGCTATTTTCCGTTTTGATATGAGTGGCACACATCTCAGCACCATTACAGGAAATATGGATAACGTCAAAGGACTGGCGTTGATAAATGATTCGGAAGTTTGGGTAACGAATGCCGGTTCAGGAAACGGAGCTCCCGGTGATGCCATTGTCCGTTTTGACACAAGCGGAAATTATCTGGGCTTTTATCCTACTCATGGAAATTCGACTTTTGATGTGGTTGATGCCGGTAATGGCGAAGTTTTCATTTCCTATATTGACGGTGGCTCTCCCATTGAAAGATGGGATTACAGTGGGAATTACATCGACAATGTAGTCAACCCAAATACTTTAAACTTTGCTCAGCAATTGTGGCTAATGGATTCAGGGAATCTATTAGTTGGAAATTTCAGCTCCCCTTCCGGAGTTTATATTTTTGATCCTGCTACGGGAACTCAAGTTGACTACTGGAGCGAAAGCAGTGTCCGTGGTGTGATTGAAACCGGTGATGGTAATATTCTTTGGACCAGCGGAAGCGGTATTTTCAAACTAGATGTTGCAACGGGTAACAGCACATTAGTAGCGGCTGGAGGTGCACAATTCTTTACGCTTCTGAATCCTGATGACAGTGATTGTACGACTCCTACCCTGACAGTAGAAGATGCTGAAATCTGTGAAGGAAGCAGCGCAACGCTTACGGCTACTTCCAATGGAGATGAAGTTAACTGGTATGATTCAGCGACAGGCACTACTCCTATTTACACAGGAACAACTTTTGAAACACCTGCCCTGACAGCAACTACTTCTTATTGGGTTCAGGCAGTTTCTTATGGGACCGGCGGTGATGGTGAAATCATTGAAGGTGGTGCACGCGTAGCTCCGGCTTCCAATTCCAATTCATCGGTAGTAGCCGCAACAAGTCCATGGGGATTGTCGTTTGACACTACTGCAGACTTTACGATTACTTCTGTGGATGTTTATTTGGCATCTAATAATCCTGGCGATTTGGTAATGCAGCTTCTGGATGAAAACTGGGCGGTTCTTGAAGAAACCACTGTGGCTTGTCCGGCAGGAAGTTCTTCCAATCCTGTTCAATTTGAAGTTCCTTTGAATTTCAGTGTAGAAGCAGGAAATACTTACCGACTGGTTGCAGCTTCAAGTCCTGTTATGGTAAGAGAATTCTCAAGTGAACATGCTGGATTCCCTTATCCGATTGGTGATGTAGGTTCTGTAATAGGTGGAACTATTAACAATTCAGAAACAAACAATACGCTTTATTATTTCTTCTACAATTGGACCGTTCAGACCGGTGATATTACTGTCTGCGAATCTGATATGACAGAAGTTGTGGTTACGGTTAATCCGGCTCCAGATGCGCCTCTTGCGGTAGGTGATTTCTATTTCGAAGATGGTGATACATTGGCTGACCTTGAAGATTCTCTTGATTTCACAGGTGATCTGACCTGGTATGCAGATGAAGATCTGACAACTGTATTGCCTGATACTACTTTGATTGTAGACGGAACCACATATTGGGTAACTCAAACGGTTAACGGATGTGAAAGCGAAGCAACTGCCGTACTGGTTGAAGAATTAAGTATCAGTGATTTTAATAATAATGCTTTTGCTTATTATCCGAATCCGGTGAAAGATGTGTTGAATATCACAGGTAAAAATCAGATTGATTCTTTAGAAATCTTTGATCTGACAGGCAGAAAGCTGATGAATATTTCTGAAGTTCAGAATGGTCAGGTTGATTTCCGTTCATTCGAACAAGGAACTTATCTGGTTAAAATCACTTCAGGAACCGATGTTCAAGTAATAAAAGTGATTAAAAAATAATTAATTAATTCAATAAAATGAAGAAAGGGTTTCCGCAATGGAAGCCCTTTTTTATTTAAGGTTCCGTGATTTTTATGTAGTTTTGGAGGAAATGATCAAAAAAATGACAAGAATTAAATTATTTGCACTGATTGCGGTATTCTGCAGCGGAATTTCCTTTGCCCAACAAGGCGGCGGAATGTGGATTCCGACAGAATTAAACGAAGCAGAAATGAAACAAATGGGTATGAAAATATCGGCTCAGGATATTTTTAACCCGAATGCACCCAGCATCAAAGATGCCATTGCACACTTTGGCGGCGGATGTACTTCTGAAGTAATTTCTTCCAGAGGACTTCTGCTCACCAACCACCATTGTGGGTATGGTCAGATTCAATCCCATTCAAGCGTGGAAAATGATTACCTGAAAAATGGTTTCTGGGCGATGAATGCTTCGGAAGAATTGCCCAACAAAGGGCTGACCGCAACCTTTATCATTGACATAAAAGATGTGACCGATAAAATCCTACAAGGTGTAACTGACGATATGAGCGAAGACAAACGCCAGGAATTCGTGAAATCCAACATAGAAATCGTTTCAAAAAATGTGGTAAAAGAAGTCTATCAGGATGTATTTATCCGTGCATTTTACAAAGGAAATAAATACTATCAGTTCATTACCGAAACTTATCGTGATGTGCGATTGGTAGGAGCGCCTCCGGGTGGAATCGGGAATTTCGGGATGGATACAGACAATTGGTCCTGGCCAAGACACGTTGGGGATTTTGCATTGTTTAGAATTTATGCAGATAAAAACAATAAACCAGCTGAATATTCGCCGGACAACGTTCCTTATACACCCAAACATTTCCTACCGATTTCAATCAAAGGTGTGAAAGAAGGCGATTTCACTTTTGTGTTCGGATTCCCGGGCTCAACTGACGAATACCTTCCGTCGCCTGCACTGGAACAAATTCTGAATACCAGCAATCCGGCCCGAATCGGAATCCGTGATGTGGCTTTGAGAATTCTGGATTCCAAAATGCGTCAGGACAATGCGACAAGAATTAAATATGCTTCGAAATATGCAAGAATTTCGAATTATCATAAAAAATGGACCGGTGAAAGTTTAGGTCTAAAAAAATCCAATGCTGTTGGAAAACGTCAGAAATATGAAAATGAATTCACCCAAAGAATCAATGCCAATCCGCAATGGAAAAGCCAATATGGTAATTTACTGAAAGAATTCAATGAGCTTTACGATGCCGGAGATGCTTATCAGCTGGCTGAAATTTATTTCGACGAAGCGATTTACCGAAATTCTGAAACCTTCCGTGTGGCTTTGTTGATGCAGAATTTAATCAAAGCAAAAGGAACCCCTGAATTCGACGGATTAAAAGAAAGATATGTCAACCATCTGAAAGGTTTGTACAAGGATTATGATGCAGCTTTGGATCAAGAAGTTTCACTGGCGCTGATTGATTTGTATAAGAAAAATGTACCTGCGCAATTCCTTCCCGACAATGCCATTCATATCAATGCATCAAGTTTTGCCAATTCGGTTCTGACCGGAAAACAAAAGATAAACGGCGTGAGCATTCTGGATGATACGGCCAAGGCATTTGAAAATAACACAGCACTTTTGGAAGCTTTGGAAAGTGATCCTTTGGTTCAGGAAATCGGACTGATTTTGAAAGCTTATGAAGATAAAGTTTCGCCAAAATATACCGCGATTCAAAATCAACTTGCGCAATTGCAAAGAACTTATATGCAGGCGCAACTGGATGTTTTTCCTGATAAGAAATTTTTCCCCGATGCGAATTCCACACTTCGTGTGACTTATGGAAAAGTAAACGGATACAAGCCTGAAGACAAACCGCGATATGATGCGCAGACTTACCTGGATGGTGCAGTTGCCAAACATATTCCGGGTGATTATGAATTCGATATGCCTCAAAAATTAATCGAATTGGAGAAAAATAAGGATTTTGGAATTTATGGCGAAGGCAAAAAGAAAAAAGCCAAAATGCCTGTAAATTTCATTGCTTCAAATCATACAACCGGCGGAAATTCGGGAAGTCCGGCGCTTGACAAAGACGGAAATTTAATCGGATTGAATTTTGACCGTGTTTGGGAAGGAACGATGAGCGACCTTCATTATGATCCGGAAATCTGCCGCAACATTATGGTGGATGCAAGATACATTTTGTTTATCATCGATAAATTTGCCGGTGCAGGTTATCTGATTGATGAAATGAAAATCGTGAAATAATCTCAGTCATAATAGTGAAAACCGGTAGTTTCGAGAACCTCAACTACCGGTTTTTTTATTGGAATAATTCAATTTAAATTCTAAATAATTGAATCTTTGTTAAATTCAATTATTCAAAAACCTTGTCGATGAATTTAGAATTCAAAAGACGCGCAACTGCCATATAAGAAGGTTTGAAAGCAATCTGATCCCCTACTTTGTATTTCTGATTTCCGTTTTCGTCTTTATTTTCGCCTAGGTCCACCACGAGCATATCGGAAGTAATTCCCACGAAAGTCAAATCGTCATTAAGCGCATCTATATCGGCCTTGTCCACATCGAGCATTCCGAAATCCAAAATGGCTTTTACCGAATGAGCCCCGGCATCTTTGGTACTGTATTCTGCCGTGTGCCCTACATTCCCCTCGCCCATCACGCCATCTGGAACCAGTTCTTTTTCTTCGAGTTCGATGATGTTGGCGCGGAATTCAAAAGTATCGACCGACAGCCCCTCAAATTTTTGATTATCGTAAGGACTTATTCCGAAGAATGCCGCTTCGCCAATCCGGTAATGGTTGATTTCTTTGGGAATTGTTTCCTGCTCCAGCAAAGGAAGTGTGATGGACGAACCGCCTGAAATAAAAGGAAGTTCTTTATCAAATTTTGCTGAAATTAATTCTTTGTAAAGCACAAGTTGAAGCAATTTATCGTAAGTAGGAATGATACCGTACATACAACCAAGATTTGAGCCCAAGCCGATTACTTCAATGAAAGGAAGTTCAAATATTTTCTGGTAAAATCCCATAAGGTCTTCACGGTTGATGCCTTCGCGGAGTTCGCCTAATTCAATCATAATGATAATTTGGTGAACTTTATTGGCTTTCCCAGCGGCTTCATTCAGTGCCAAGATGGTTTCGAACGAAGAATTCAGGGAAATATCGGCATATTTCACTACTTCTTCCGCATAAATTTTTGCGGGAGGCTTGATGTAAATCGTACGCATTTCGGGGTTTACTTCCTTGAGATTTCGAAGACTTGTAAGCCTGGAATCTCCAACCGATCCGATTGACTGAATGGTTTCGGGTGTGAGAACCGTTTCGAGAAAGGTTTTATCGCCCGAAAAGACTTTGGTAATCAGGCTCCAATGGATGTTTTTATCCTCGAAATAATTACTAAGAAAACGAATATTGTCCTGTATCTTTTTGGTTCTGATAATTAACTCTGCCATTTCTAAGGTTTTTTGGATTTAGAAGCTGAATTACTTCTTTTAAGTCTCATTTCCAAGTAAGGATTTTCAAATCCGTATTTTGTGTACAAATGTTTGGCCGGATTATCGGCTTCCACATGCAGCGCGATATCGCCTTTGCAGTTTTCGATAGTATATTCCATCAATTGTTTCCCGAGCCCTTCTCCCCTGTGCTCTTTGTGAACGGCAATATAAACGAGGATATTTTCCGGGATGTATTCATCCATTCCGGTTTTGTTAACGACCACAGCACCGACGATTTCGTCTTTACTTTCAATTGTAAACAGATAGCCGCCAAGGCCTGAGCGTTCTTTGGCTGCGTATTCGATTGCCTTTCTGATGGCGGATTTGGTATCGCCATACTGGTCGAGGTTGTGATATAGGAAGTTAGTTAGTTTTTCGATTTCTATGGAAGAAATTCCGTTTAATGTTTTGGTTGTATAATTCATATTAAAAATTTGATTACACCCCCATTTTAACATTCTGGCGGGACTGACAAAATTTTTGGAGTTAAAGTTTTGAGAAATTCGTTGTGAGGATGTGGGAGGATTTGGCTTCTCGATCTTTTCCAATCCTCCGGTGGAGGGTTTCCTCTTACCCCGATAGCTATCGGGGGCAAATGCTCGAAGTGACAATAGTGACATTCTTCTCGTTAGCTTCGCTAGCAAACCTTCGGTTCGTGCTTGACAGATTCACCGAAGGAGAAAGCCTCGATTTTTTGTTGTTTATTTTATATGATTTTGGGAATATTTGGAAGATTTTACTTTTGAATTTTTGATGACAAAAATGAGTTATTAACTGTGAATTTCAGATTGTTGATAAGTGGGCTTATACTGGGCTTAAGTAGGGAGTATCTATGAAGCATCTCTAAGGGGTGAAATTTTGATGTTCCGACCTAAAATAAGTTGAAAGAATAATAATCCTGAAAAAAGTTTACAGCTGCAATTATCATTTGTAAAGTTTGCCATATTTTCGTGTATAATTTTGCGTTTTGGTGTATAAGTTTCCCGGAATTATTTGTTAAATCCAAAAGACTTTGAATACATTTGCGCATTCCCTCTTTATAGGTCTCTTCTAACCAAAAGACCCAATCCTTTCAAACGAACCATCTTCCTCATAAGGGATGGTTCTTTTTTTTCAAAAATCTCTTAGAATTCGCTGCAGATGATTTTTTTCTGCAAATAAGTTTTTCCGGAACAAAATCTCATTGCTCTTTCTTGGAAAATTATAAGAAGTTTTTTATGTTTGAAAGACTAAAACTAAATTTTAACCTTATGAAATATTTTATCTATTTCCTCATCATTGCATTTTCTGGTCAAAAAAACACAAAACTTTATTTGCTTTTTAGATAAAAAAAGATTTTATGTGTTTACATCGTATTGAGATATTTATGGAAAATGAATTATGAAATATTTAGAATGGAACAATATATTATCGGCTTATTTTTTCAATCCTGCCAATGCGGGAAAGGATATTCATTTGTATCTAACCAAGAATTGTACGTCTTCAAACTAAATTGGACAGTTTCAGTTAAATCCTTAAGGAGTATTTCGGATTATAAATTTATTAATTTTTGTTGATTATACAACTGTCTTCTTTTTTTGATAGAATGCTCTTTTATTTG